>DASRBJ010000056.1:0-4630 GCA_035653695.1 Sphingomicrobium sp. | reverse complement strand
CCCCAAGAGACTATTTCTCTGAACTTTTCACCATAGACGAGAACCTAGCTAAATAAACACGTCAATGCTCAGGAGCAGCCTATTGGATCAATGATGGCGCTTGGGTCCGACCAGCGCTCGGACGACGCCCCGGATCGCCTTTATCTCGCGCGAAGACCAGCCGGACTTGGTGAAGATCGTTCGAAGCGTGTTCTTCGTTGCTTCGGTTCGCGACGGCGGATGGAAATAACCCTTCGCTTCAAGTTCCTCGTTCAGCTGACCGATGAGCCCCTCCAATTCCCCGTGGGGTGCTGGAGGCTCCAGCTCCTTGGCGGTTGGCTGGGCAAGGTCACTTTGCTTCGACCACTCGTAGGCGAGCAAGATCACGGCCTGGGCAAGGTTGAGCGACCCAAATTCCGGATTGATTGGGACGGTCACGATTGCATTGGCAAGCGCGACATCTTCGGTTTCAAGGCCCGAGCGTTCCGGGCCGAAGAGGATCGCTGAACGCTCGCTCGCATTGGAAATCCGTTCGCTCATTTCCTCGGGTCGGACGACTGGCATCACGAGGTCTCGTCGTCGCACCGTCGATGCAAATACAAGCGAGCAATCGCTGATCGCATCCTTGACGCTGTCATAGACGCGCGCGCGCTCAAGCACGATGTCCGCGCCACTCGCCGCGGGGCCGGCATCCGGATTGGGCCAGCCATCACGCGGCGCGACGAGCCGCATTTCGGTAAGTCCGAAGTTGAGCATCGCGCGCGCTGCCTTGCCGATATTCTGGCCAAGCTGCGGCCGCACGAGCACGATGACAGGCTTGCTGGACCCGCTCACAGCAGCTTGTCGTGTCCTGGCGGAGGCGTTGCTTCCTTTTCGACACGCTCGGCGATCTCGGCGAAATCGCCGGGGTCGCTGAAATCCTTGTAGATGCTCGCAAAGCGAATGTAGGCGACGTGATCGAGTGCCCGCAGACCCGCCATTACCGCTTCACCGATGCGAGCTGATCGCACTTCGTCGCCAAGCGTTTCCATCTGCCGTTGAACGCCGCTGACGAGGCGATCGATGCGGGTCGCGTCAATGTCGCGCTTGCGGCACGCGTGACCGATTGCGCGTGCCAGCTTGTCACGGTCGAATGGCTCGCGCTTGCCATCCTTCTTGACGACGGTGAGATCGCGCAACTGCACGCGCTCGAAGGTCGTGAACCGGGCACCACAGGCCTCACATTGCCGCCGACGCCGGATCGCGGCGCCGTCCTCGCTGGGGCGGCTGTCCTTAACCTGGCTATCCTCGTGAGCGCAGAACGGGCAGCGCATTCTTATCCCTGGTAGATCGGAAACCGGGCACAGAGATCACGAACCCGCTGGTTGACCTCACGCTCGACCGAGCCATTATTCTCGATGCCGTTCTTGACGAGACCGTCAAGCACGTCCGCGACCATTTCCGCGATCGCGCGAAACTCGGTCTGGCCGAACCCCCTAGTAGTGCCGGCCGGCGATCCAACCCTGATGCCGCTCGTCTTGACGGGTGGAAGAGGATCGAACGGAACACCGTTCTTGTTGCAGGTGATTCCTGCGCGCTCGAGGCTCTCGTCCGCATCCTTGCCGGTGAGCCCGAGCGGCCGCAAATCGACAAGCGCGAGGTGCGTATCGGTTCCACCGGCGACGAGATCGGCACCGCGATTTTTCAATCCCTCGGCGAGTGTCTTGGCGTTTGCAATCACTGCCTTTGCATAGTCCTTGAACTCGGGCTGCAGCGCTTCGCCGAACGCGACCGCCTTTGCCGCAATGACGTGCATCAAAGGACCGCCCTGGAGCCCGGGGAAAACGGCCGAGTTGATCTTCTTGGCAATGTCCTCGTCGTTGGTGAGAACCATGCCGCCGCGGGGTCCGCGAAGCGTCTTGTGGGTGGTTGTCGTCACGACATGCGCGTGACCGAATGGAGTTGGATGCTCGCCCGCGGCAACGAGCCCGGCAAAGTGCGCCATGTCGACGAGAAAGAGCGCGCCAACCTCGTCGCAGATGGCTCGGAAACGAGCAAAGTCGAAATGGCGAGGATAAGCCGAGCCGCCAGCAATGATGAGCTTGGGACGATGCTCCTTCGCGAGACGCTCGACCTCGTCGAAGTCGACGAGATGGTCATCGGGCCGAACGCCATATTGGACGGCATTGAACCATTTTCCCGACTGGGCGGGAGGCGCTCCATGCGTGAGGTGGCCGCCCGCGGCGAGACTGAGCCCCATGATGGTGTCGCCGGGTTTCAACAGGGCCATCATGACCGCTCCGTTGGCCTGCGCGCCCGAATGGGGCTGCACGTTCGCAAACGCGCAGCCAAAGAGCTTCTTCGCCCGCTCGATTGCGAGCGTTTCTATCGCATCCGACGGTGCACAACCCTGGTAATAACGGCGGCCGGGATATCCTTCGGCATATTTGTTGGTCAGAACCGAGCCCTGCGCCTCGAGGACCGCTCTGCTCACAATGTTTTCGGAAGCGATGAGCTCGATCTGGGTCTGCTCGCGGCGAAGCTCGGCGTGGATCGCGTCCTCTACGGCGCTGTCCTTTTCACTAAGACCGCTCGTAAAGAAGCCGGTTGGAACGCGATAGGTGACGTCGCGACGGAGTTCAGCGGCTGTAGCCATCAGTCGGATTCCTGCAGGAGATGTGAAAGTTGGGCGACCCTGTGCTCGTGTCGGCCGCCGGCGAAGTCCGTCTCGAGAAAAGCGGCGACGCAGGCCTTCGCCATGTCGCTTCCAATAAGGCGCGCGCCGAGCGCTATCACGTTCGCGTCATTGTGTTCGCGCGCGAGCGCGGCCGACAAGGGATCGCTGACACGAGCGCAGCGACATTCGAGATTGCGGTTGACGGCAATCGAGATCCCGATGCCGCTGCCGCAGACTGCGATCCCGCGCTCGGCTTTGCCGAGTCCAACATAGGACCCGAGTTTCGCGCCAAATTCCGGATAATCGACGCTTTGGGGACCATTTGTTCCAAGATCGGTTACATCGTGACCCTGTTCGCGCAGCCACTGCGCAAGCTCGTCTTTGAGGATGTAGCCAGCATGGTCGGCGGCAAGGGCGATGCGCATGGTGGTTGAAGTAGGGCAGGACGGCTGGATTCGCCAGTGCCGCCAAGCAATCAACCAACGCTCTCGAAGACGAGCGCCGCTTTGCTCGGCAGAGCTTGGGCCGGCGCAATCGCAGCAGCCTCCTTGTCAGTGGTTCGAGTGAAGACCGAGCGACAACAATGCCCGTCGTGCTTTCCAGTAAAGTCGGCGGGCAAAGCTGTCGGCGACATAATAGGTCACCATCATCGACACGCGCTCGCCGTCGTCGGCGTTTGTTGCGGCTGCACTGTGCCAGCTTTTCGTGAGTGCAACCGGGAACGCGTAGCCACTTGCCGGCATGAACGGCATTTGCGTCGTCTTCTTGGCCGCTTCGCCGTCCTTTCCCTCGTGAAAGATCGTGCCGATGTGTCGCTGGGCCTCGTCGGGCGGTAGATAGAATTGGACGGTGATTGCTTTCTTCTTGACGTCGCTGTGAATGCCAATGCGATAGCCCGGCTGATCGCGAAGCAGGATTGGTATCGGGTACAACCCGATTTTTTCGGCAGGCTTGCCGAACCTTTCTTGAAGTGAGCGGCGGAACTTGCGCTTGAACGCGAGTTCGAGTTCGCGCGAGCACAGCGCCTCGGCGATCGGCGCCCAGGCACTTTGCTGTTTTTCCGGAAGTTGCCGCAAAAGCTCGGGATAAAGATACATCCGAAGGCGCGTACTGCTTCCGTCGCCGCGCAACGCGTCCTGGTGCCTCAACTCATGGTAGAACGAACGGTCGGGCATCTCGTCCAAGAGCATTTCGTAGCTTTTGCGATCGAGAACGTTCGTCATGTAGATATGATCGAACGGTGACGTGCGAAGCTCTGCCCGGTCCACGGCCGCGATGAGCCGCTCCCTTACACTCGTGTCGGAGCTGCCTCGGACCGTCTTTTCCATGTTCATGTTAAGCGGCCTTGCGAAGCTCCAGGCGGCTCCAGATCTCACTCAACGCGGCAACGAGCTCATCCATCATCTGAGGCGAGTGTCCGGGCCCCGGCGTGAAGCGCAGCCGCTCGGTTCCGCGAGGTACCGTCGGGAAATTGATCGGTTGCACGTAGAGCCCGTATTCGGCGAGAAGAATGTCGCTGATCTTCTTCGCTTTGACAGGGCAACCGACGAGAAGCGGCACGATGTGCGTTGAGCTCGGCATCGCCGGCAGCCCGGCGGCTGCAAACTTGGCCTTGAGCATGGCCGCCGCTTCCTGCTGCGCGCGACGCTCGTCATTCGACCTCTTGAGGTGACGGACGCTTGCGAGGGCACCGGCGACAAGGACAGGCGAAAGGCTCGTTGTGAAGATGAAGCCCGGTGCGTAGCTTCGAATGCAGTCGATGATCGTCTGGTTCGCGGCAATGTAGCCGCCCATAACGCCGAATGCCTTTCCAAGAGTTCCTTCGATGATCGTCAGGCGCTGGGCGACCTGGTCGCGCTCGGAAATACCGCCGCCATGCTCGCCATACATGCCCACGGCATGGACTTCATCGAGATAAGTGAGCGCGTTATACTTGTCGGCTAAATCGCAGATCTCGCTAATCGGGGCGATATCAGCGTCCATCGAATAGACGCT
>DASRBJ010000055.1:0-2502 GCA_035653695.1 Sphingomicrobium sp. | reverse complement strand
CGAAGCGGTCATTCGAGCGGTGAACGATCTGGTTCACGGCATAAGGAGCGGCCGGCCGCTCGGGGTTCGTGGAGTTCCAGGATGCCAGCGTCTCGGTGATCTCGTGCAACCACTCGTCGACCAATGCGGCGGGACGCGCATTCAGCGCGGGGAAACTGCCGACAATGCCACTCGTGCATTGCGCAATGACGAGTTTCGGATTGGAAACAATGAACATCGGCGAGCCGATCACGGGAATCCGCAGGTTGCGAAGAATTGGCGGAAGGCTCATTTCAGTCCATGATAATCGCGGTACCAACTGACGAACCGGGGGACACCTTCGTCAAGGCTGGTTCTTGGCTGGAAGCCATGATCGCGCGCAATCGCGCTAATGTCGGCGAACGTCTCGGGCACATCGCTCGGCTCCATGGGCCTCGGTTCCAGCAAGGCCTTCCTGCCTGTCGCCTCCTCGAGCAACGCAACAAGGCGCATCAGATTCTCACTGCGGCTGTTTCCGATGTTGTACACGGCGTGTGGAGCAGTGCTCCCGCCGGGCTTCGGCATTCCGTCGTCTCTTGGCGGTGCGTCAAGGCAGGCGACGATACCGTCAACGACATCGTCGATATAGGTGAAGTCGCGGCGCATCGCACCGCCGTTGAACAGCGGCAGTGGTTCCCCCGCGTAAAGTGCCCGCACAAAGATCCACATCGCCATGTCGGGACGTCCCCACGGGCCGTAGACAGTGAAGAATCGCAGACCCGTGAGCTCCATCCGGTAGAGGTTGGCGTAACTTTCGCTGAGGAGCTCGTCGGCCTTCTTCGTTGCCGCATACAAGGAAAGCGGGTGATCGACGCGGTCCTCGACCCTGAACGGCAATTGCTTGTTGCCGCCATAAACCGACGAGGATGATGCATAGACCATGTGCTTCCGCCGGGCTCGAGCAAGTTCGAGCATGTTGCAGTGCCCGACGAGGTTCGAGTGCACATAGGCATGCGGATTTTGGATGCTGTAGCGGACGCCCGCCTGGGCGCCGAGGTGAACGATTCCGTCTATCGTGGTCCCGGCAAGGCTGTCGTTGAGACCTTGCCAATCGGCAAAGTCGAGCTGGATGAACGCAAAACGTTTTGCATGGGACCGTCCAAGCTCATCCAGGCGCGCTCGCTTCAGGGCAGGGTCGTAATAGTCGTTGAGGTTGTCGATGCCGATTACTTCATCGCCGCGTTCGAGCAAGGCGCGCGACGTCGCCGCGCCAATGAACCCAGCAGCCCCCGTGACCAGAACAGCCATGGTCCTTCCTTAGGGGGTGCAGCTGCGTGCTGAAAAGCCCTAGAGGTCCAACATGACATTGAGCTGGAGCTTTGCCGTTGATCGGGGGGGAACCTTCACCGACGTTGTCGCGCGCGCGTCCGACGGCCGCCTGAGGGTCGAAAAGCTGCTTTCCGAGAATGAGGGCGAGTATGAGGATGCCGCGCTCGAGGCAATCCGCCGAGTCCTCAACGAGGAAGGTGGAAGCGTCGCCGAGGTTCGCATGGGGACGACGGTTGCGACCAATGCTCTTCTTGAGCGCAAGGGTGAACGTGTTGCGCTTGCGATCACGCGCGGTTTCGGCGACGCGCTGAGGATTGGATATCAGGCTCGGCCGGACATATTCGCGCGTCACATCCTGCTGCCGACGATGCTCTACGAGCGCGTGATCGAGATCGGCGAGCGCGTTGCTGTCGATGGCAATGTGCTCGTGCCGCTCGACGAAATCGAAGCGCGATCATTGCTGAAGTCGGTGAAGGACGAAGGGATCGACGCGCTTGCGATCATATTGCTGCACGGCTGGAAGTTCACCGAGCACGAAGCCCGTTTAGCCCGCATCGCGCGTGAACTTGGCTTCTCCCAAATATCGGCAAGCCATGACGTCGCACCCCTCATCAAGCTCGTCGGCCGCGGTGACACCACGGTCGTCGACGCCTATCTGTCGCCCGTGTTGCGGCGCTATGTCGACAAGGTTTCGGCAGGTTTGCCCAAACATTCAGATCTTCACTTCATGCAGTCGAACGGCGGTCTCGCCGAGGCCGCAGCCTTTCGTGGCAAGGATGCAATTCTTTCGGGCCCTGCAGGGGGTGTCGTTGGAATGGTTGCCGCGAGCGAGGCGCATGGCAGCGATCGGCTGATCGGCTTCGACATGGGCGGAACGTCGACCGACGTCTCGCATTACGCGGGAACCTTCGAGCTTTCCGATGAGAGCCTCGTCGCTGGTGTTCGGATCCGGGCGCCGATGATGCAGATCCACACGGTTGCCGCGGGCGGCGGCTCCATCTGCAGCTTCGATGGCATGCGTTTCCGGGTCGGACCCGAAAGTGCCGGCGCAAATCCTGGGCCTGCCTGTTATCGTAGAGGCGGCCCGTTGACGGTGACCGATTGCAATCTGTTCCTTGGGCGTATTGACCCCGCGCAATTCCCCGCTGTCTTTGGGCCTCGTGGTGATCAGCCGCTTGATCGTGACGCTGCAGCGCGTCGCCTGCAGGAGGTTGC
>DASRBJ010000054.1:0-2992 GCA_035653695.1 Sphingomicrobium sp. | reverse complement strand
GCCACGCCCCAGAGTCCGCGCTGCACCGACATGGCCTGCGCCCAGCCGACCGGGAGGGGGCCCTGGCTCATGAAGGCATAGCCTCCGTGGAAGTCTTTGGCGTCGCCATCGTCGTAATTCCAATGTTCGGTGACCACCATGCATGGAGGCGCCTTGTACTGCCTCACTTGCTCTTCCATCGTCGCCCAAACGCCCGGCCCGGAGTGGATCATCACATGCGTGCCGACGAGTCCGTTCTCGTTTGCCAGTCCATCAGGGAACTGGTTGCAGGCGGAATTGAGGAGGAGCCGCGGCGTTTCGATCGCATAGCCCGCGACGACGACGTTCCGCGCTTTCTGGTGGTGCCACTTGCCGTCACGGCTGTAGGTTAGTCCCGACGCCCTGCCATCTTTTCCGATTTCGATCTTTCCGACCATGGCGAGGTCGCGGATTTCCGCGCCCGCTTTGATCGCACGCGGAATGAACGTTACCAGCACGCTCTGCTTTGCATTCGTCGAGCAGCCATAAGCGCAAAAGCCGCGGTAGACGCAGGGATGAGCGAGGCCGCGAGGTGCCGAAAGCGTTGCCAGGGGAACTGGTGACCATTTGACGCCGATGCGTTCGCAACCGCGTGCCATCACGAGCCCGGGGGCGTTCACTGGATGCGCGCGATAGGGGTAGCGCTTGCGGCGCTTGCCCCAGGGGTAGTGAAGCGGCCCCGAAATCTTGAGTGCTTCCTCCGCCTCCTCGTAATAAGGCTCGAGTTCATCGAAGCTGATCGGCCAATCGCGCCCATAGCCGAGTGTCGAGCGGCACTTGAACCACTCGGGTCGCCAGCGGAGCGCGATCATCGTGTAGTGGACCGTGCTTCCACCGACACCGCGACCGCTGTTGTTGGCGCCGAGTTCGACTGGATCGGCGCCGCCCGTGATCCTGTCATCCGTCCAGTAAAGCCCGCCCTGCCAATTCTCGTCGGAGACAAAGTCCTCGAGCGGCCGCCAGAACGGCCCAGCATCAAAGGCAACGACCGAAAATCCCGCCTCGGCGAGCTTGCAGGCGAGAGTGCCTCCACCCGCGCCGGTGCCGACAATTGCAAAGTCGACCTCCTCCTCATCGCGGCAGCATTGCATCGGTACCCACTTGCCCTCTCGAAACACGTCGGGAGCGCGGCCGTCCCGCGCGCGAGGACGATCGACGTCAAGCATTGCTGCGCTCGCTAACGAGCTCTTCGGCTTCCCACGGATCACGTTCGTCGAGGCCGAGCCGAGCGTAACCGCGAGGGCTTGCTGGACCGCCGTAGCCGATCTCGCTCCAGGCTGCGGGATGGGAATAATAGACCCCGACCACCTCCTTTAGCAGGTGGTGCTTGAAGAAGCCGCCGGGCGGAAGATCACCCCAATAACGAGTCTCGACTCGATTCTGCTCGAGATCGCGAAGAAGCTCGTCCTGCTCAGCCGGCGAAAGCTCTTCGAACTCATGTCCGTGGCGGTTTCTTGCCTCGGCGGCGATCGCCGCAAGACCGTGACGCCAGGCATCGCGCATCGGCGGCATGTCCGAATAGCGAAAGCCGGGCGTGCGGTTGTGGTGCAGCATATCGTCGATCCATGGCACGATCGGCACCGGCTCTTCGCGATCGTCCTGCGGTATCAGGCGGCTGACGATCGCCTCGAGAAGCGACCATTCCTGCGGCCCTAGAAAGCGCCGCTCCGGGACCTCGTTGAGGCGCTTACTGATCGCCGAGCGAGTCTGCCTGTTCCACGATGGCGAATCCCATTTGTCGAGCACGTCGTAGGTCAGGTACGGTGTTCGAAACTGGCTCACTGCTGGTCCCCCGCGAGTATTGGCAGAATCCCGAGACCAGCAACGGCAATGCCGAGGAATGCGGGCGGCGCGGGGAGCGGTGGCCCCTGAAGAATCATCTGGCTCCAGTTGCGCCAGCCGCCCATGTTTCGGTGGATGCCGTAGGCATGGAAAATGGGTCCGGCGATGCCGAGCACTGCCGTCGCTTTGAGCAATGGCTCAGCAGTCGGAATGGCAGCTTTTGACAAGGCGGAAGCGGCGACCGAGACGGCAGCGAGCGGCGGGATTGTCACCGGTCCATACATGACGGGATTCTGGAACGCGCCTCGGAAGTGGAGCAGCCCGGCTTCGGCAACGGTACCAAATAGCGAGAAGGCTATGAGACCGGCCGTGTGCTTGGGAAGCCGGGTCCGCGCATAGGCACGTCCACTCAGCATCTCGCCAGCGATGATGCCGTAAAGCCCCGCCAGCGTCAGGGCCGCTGGTGCGCCCATTGGCGCCCCGTAGAAGAGGTTCAGCGCATCGAGTTCACCGGGCCGCTTCAGTATGTTGTAGGTGTGGAAGCCAAGACCGATCAGTCCCGTTGCACCGACGGTTAACAGCGCGATTTTGGGCGCGCGCGCCTTTGCTTGCGCCGGGCGGAATGCAATATAGCCCGCTGCAGCGAGCCCGAGGAGCGCCATCGCCGGGCCGACGAACATTGCGCGGTCTTTGAACTGCCCACGGTAATGTTCGATGCCGCTGTCGAGCGCGACGCTCATGCACAGGATCGCTGCGCCGGCTCCAAGGCATTCGGCAGCGCGAAGCTTGCGGTCCTTTGACGGCCGCCATGCTCGGTTCAAAATCCACGCCGCGGCCATGGCCGCGGCGATTCCAGCCGCTCCAACGGCGATAAGCGGGCGATTCGAGGGTTCTGGACTGGAACGGTGCAGCAAGGCTCAGCTCCCGGCGCTTGCTTTGGTTCGTCCCCGTTCCCCCTGCTTCTTGCCGCGACCGGCAAGCATGAACCCCGCACCAGCGACGGCGGCTGCTCCGAGCGCAGCGAGACCCAGCTCTTTCTTGTGCTCGCTTATCCAGAGCTCGCTGCTTTTATCGAGGGCTTCGTCATCGAAGCTTCCGCGTGCCCCGTGATCGCCGGCGACGGGCTCGAAGAGATTATCCTTGCGATCAGGACTAACCCGTTGCGCTCGTTGCTGCGAAGCAAAGCCGGTTG
>DASRBJ010000053.1:0-4996 GCA_035653695.1 Sphingomicrobium sp. | reverse complement strand
GCCTCAACGCGAGGCCTTGATCCTCGTTGGTGCGGGCGGATTTGCTTACGAGGAAGCGGCGGAGATTTGTGGTTGCGCGGTTGGAACGATTAAGAGCCGCGTGGCCCGCGGGCGCGTCGCCCTCGAACAGCTTTTGTCGAGCGGCAAGCTGCCGTCGCGGCGCCAGCATCGGACGGATCCAGACAAATCCGCGCTGCAGACAATCATGGGCGAAGTCGACGACTTGAGCCGGGACCACGATTAGGGCTTGCACCCGCTCGATGGCCAACTGTTGGCAGCGGTCGAGCGGTTAGTTCAGCCTGCGAAGCAGATCAGCAAATTGTCGTGCATCGTCGCCTGCTCCTGCCGCCTCGAAAGCGCGGCGAAGAGCGGCGGTGATGCCCGCATGCGTCGGGGGCATGTCTACGCGGATAACTCTACGGTCCATGCTGCTCATATCCGACGACGAAAGAGATTCTCGCTCCAGCTTCATTGGGATTGCTAACGTCCGGCAGCACGCGGAAGTTTCCTCCGAGTCGCGAGCGAAACATTGAAAAGGATTCCATGAGCGAGTCAGCCGCGCCGAGCGCGCGAGAAAATGCGCTTCGACGTGCCCAGGAGCATTCGCCATTCCTCCGCGACGCAATTGTCGCGCGGCCCGATATCGCCGACAGCTTTCTCCGCTTCGGACCGCAAGAGGCGGTCGAGTGCGCGCTTGCAAGTGCTGGTGAGGACCTTGCAGCCAAGCTGCGGAGGCAGCGCTACGGCCTCGCCTTAGCGGTCGCGCTTGGTGACCTTTCGCATGAATTTCCTCTCGAGAAGGTCACTCGGGAACTCTCGGACTTTGCTGATTACGCAATCAATGAAGCGGTCGAACTGGCGGTTCTCGAGCGGGTGCCTGGAGCACAGTTCAAGGGGTTCACCATCATCGCGATGGGGAAGCTTGGAAGTCGCGAACTCAATTATTCGTCCGATGTTGATCTACTTTTATTGTTCGATCCGCAGACGCTGCCGCGCCGGAGCCGTGATGATCCCGGCGAAGCGGCAGTTCGCGTTGGCCGGCGGCTCATCAAGCTCATCCAGGAGCGAACCGCCGACGGCTATGTGCAGCGCATCGATCTTAGGCTTCGACCCTCGCCCGAGGTCACGCCGATCGTTCTTCCGATCAATGCGGCAATCTCGCATTATGAGTCGAGCGCGCTTCCATGGGAGCGCGCAGCATTCATCCGCGCGCGTGCCGCTGCTGGAGATGTGGAGCTTGGACGGCGCTTTCTCGATGCGATCCAACCTTTTGTCTGGCGCCGATCGCTGGACTTTGGAGTGATCGAGGATGTGCGCCAGATCTCGGCACGAATTCGTGATCACTTCGCTCAAGGTGCTCATATCGGGCCCGGTTATGATCTGAAGCGCGGGCGCGGTGGTATTCGCGAGGTCGAGTTCTTCGTCCAGATCCAGCAGATGATTCACGGCGGACGCGATACGTCGGTGCGAGTTCCGGCAACGCTCGACGCGATTGACGCGCTTCGCGCTGCAAACCGGATTGATGAACTTACCGCGCACCAGCTTTCGTCGGCGTATCGGTTGCTGCGCACGATCGAGCACCGAGTCCAGATGGTTGATGACGCGCAGACACATCTCCTCCCTTCAGGAGCTGCCGCGCTGAATAATCTCGCCGAGCTGCATGGGGTTAGTGACGGTGAAGAGCTGCTTAAGCTTCTCACGCCGAACGTCGAGCAAGCCGGTACGATATTCGACAGTCTTGCGCCCGACCCAAGCACGCGTCTGTCGAATGATCCGCTCATTCTCAAGGAGGAGCTCGCGACGCTGGGCTTTTCCGATACCGACGCGGCCGCTCGTCATGTCACCGACTGGCGGTCTGGCAAATCCCGCTCGCTCCGCTCACCGGCAGCGCAGCAGGCCTTTGAAGCGATGCTGCCGGGACTGCTTCGCGCAATCGCTGCCGGCGCCGACCCCAATAGAGCGCTCAATCGGCTCGGTGACATCATCGATCGCTTATCGAGCGGAATTAACCTGTTCCGCTTGCTCGAGGCCCGTCCGCCGCTGGCAAGGCTCCTTGCGAAAATATTGGCGCATGCGCCGGCGCTCGCCGATCAGCTTGGTCGCCGCCCGGAGCTTTTCGAGGGACTATTCGATGCGTCCTGCTTTGCAATGCCGCCCGTCGCGCAAGACTTCGCTGCGCTGCTCGGAAAAGCCATGGAAGGCCATCCTTATGACATCGCGCTGGATCGCGTTCGTCGGCTCGTCAATGAGCGGCGCTTCGCGCTCGGCGTGCAGTTGATTGATCGCCGGCGCGATCCGCTCGATGTTACGGAAGGATATGCGCGCGTTGCGGAGGGTGCGCTTGTTGCTCTCGGACGTGCTGCGACCGTGGAGTTTGAAAAGTCACATGGCCAGTTCCCCGGTGGGGAGCTCATCGTTCTTGGACTTGGCCGTCTCGGGGGCCATTCGCTGACCCACGCTTCGGATCTTGACGTCATCTATTTGCACAGTGCGGTGCAGGGCGGCGCTTCCAACGGTGCGAAACCGCTCGGGCCGAACGACTATTTCAATCGTCTGTCGAGCCGCGTCACGGCCGCACTTAGCGTGCCAACCGCGGCTGGTCCCCTCTATGACGTCGATGCGCGGCTTCGTCCCGAAGGCGCCAAAGGAATGTTGACCGTATCGGTCGACGCCTTCGAGCGGTACCAGCGCAACGAAGCCTGGACCTGGGAACACATGGCCTTGTGCCGTGCACGACCGGTGTTCGGATCGGCGGCCATTCGCGAGCGCATGTCACAAATGATCCGTGACATTCTGACAATGCCACGCGAGTTCCGAAAGATTGCCGGCGATGCGGCACGGATGCGCATGGAAATGGAGCGCCATAAGCCGCCGCATGGACCGCTCGATGTCAAGCTCGGGCCAGGGGGACTCGTTGATCTCGAATTTTCGGTCCACGTGCTCCAGCTAACCAAGCATGTTGGGCTGAACACACGCCTCGAGTTCGCACTCGAGGAGCTTGCTGCCGAATCTTTGGTTGATGCAAATGTTGTCGATGCGCTAAAATTGCTATCGCGCATGTTAGTGATGTTGCGACTGGTTGCTCCTGGCGACATCCAGCCGACTCCGGAGACTTGGGAGCTTGTCGCGCAAGCATGCGGCGCCGGAACGTGGGCGGAGCTTCTTGCCGAGCACGACGCCGCGCGGCAGAGGATTTCTCATTTGTGGAACAGCATCAAACAGGGAGCGTCATGATGCTCGACGAAGGCGACAAGGCTCCAGCGATCACGGTCGAGGCAAGCGATGGAAGCACCATCGATCTCGCGTCGCCCGGGACGCTGCTCGTGGTCTATTTCTACCCAAAGGATGATACCTCTGGCTGCACCCGCGAAGCCCAGGACTTTACGTCGCTCGCGGGTGAGTTTGCGAAGGCCGGTGTCAAGACCGTTGGCGTTTCACGTGATTCAATGAAAAGTCACGAAAAGTTCATTGGCAAATATGGCCTTTCGGTGCCGCTCGTGTCCGACGAAGATGGACGCATCTCCGAAGCCTTTGGCACATGGGTCGAGAAATCGATGTACGGTCGCAAGTACATGGGAATGGAACGCGCAACTTACCTGATCAGCGCCGACGGGCGCATCCTCAAGGTCTGGCGTAAGGTAAAGGTCCCCAGCCATGCAGCAGAAGTGCTGAAGGCTGCCGAGAAGGCCTAGCCCGCAAGCGAGCGCATCAGCATCTCCCAGTAGTGCACATCATCATACATGGCTCGGACCGGGATTCGTTCATCGAGCCCGTGCGCCCGCTCATCAAGCGGCGAAATACCCCAGCTACCGTCAACGTCATAGACGGGTATGCCTTGCGCGCGGAAGAAGCTGCCGTCGCTGGCTCCCGTCGACATCTCCGGATAGACATGCATTTCGGGTCCGTGGAAGTGCTGGATTGCCGCGGTGACGGCTTTGACGACATCGGGCCGCAGCGGCGACGCCGGCGTCGGAACGCCGATGTAATTGGGGTCCGGCTTCACTTCGACATTTGGTCCAACGAGCGCCTGAAGCTCAGCCTGGACGGCCGTTGGCTGGACGCCGGGAAAGATCCGGCAATTGACCGTTGCGGTCGCGCTTTGCGGCAGGGCATTGTCGGCGTGTCCGCCACTCAGCATGGTTGCGACGCAGCGCGTGCGCGTCAGTCCGACTTCGAGCGGATTGGCTTCAATCGCATCCGCAGCCGCGCCGTCATTGGGGTTCGCAAGCCAGGCACGGATCTCCTGCCCGAGCGTGCTGTTCCCCTCCTGGCGCGCGCGCTCGGCGAAGTAGGCGCGGGTCACCTCATTTTGCATTGGCTGGAAGCGGTACTTGCGTAACTTCTCAAGTGCGTCGGCGAGGTCATAGATGGCGTTGTCAGGACGCGGACGCGAGCTGTGGCCACCCGGATTGTGCGTTGTTAGGAAATAAGTCTGGAACGTCTTCTCAGCCATGGAAATGCCACAGCCGAGCGGACGAAACTGCTCGTCGTATGATGCGCAAGCCCCGTCGGCATTGAGGCCGAACTCGGCGTCCGTAAGATTGCGCCACTTGCTTGCTCCAAGGGTCGCGCCAACGCCGCGCGTTTCCTCATCACCGCTGTAAAAGAAGATAATGTCGCGATCCGGCTTGAACCCCTCGCTCATCAGCTTGATTGCAGCCATTGTCGTCGCAACGTCGCCATTCTTCATGTCGCTCGTGCCGCGGCCATAGAAATAGCCGCCCTCTTCGCGGAAAACGAAGGGATCGTATTTCCAATCCGAACGCTTGGCTTCGACAACGTCCATGTGCCCAAGAATGAGCATTGGCTTCTTGACCGGGTGGGGTGAACGCCAGCGAACGATGAGCGCCATCGTCTGGTCACCCGGGAGCGCCTCATACGGCATGAAGTGGATGTCGGCGTCCGGGATGCCGGCGGCACGGAATTGGTCGGCAAGGAGATGCGCTACCCTTGGAACCTCGCCGCGATTGTGGACCGACGGGATTTCGATCGCCTG
>DASRBJ010000052.1:0-2446 GCA_035653695.1 Sphingomicrobium sp. | reverse complement strand
CGGGGACCCATAATCGAAATTGAACACCATCGCGTTCGTGTAAGAGAGGTTTTTCGCATGCGTACCGTCACAATCGCACTGCTAACGATTGCGTTTTCGGCTTCTTCGAGCGCCGCGACCTTGCGTGAATATTCGTCCCTCGCGCTGAGCCCCTTGGGCGATCGCGTGGCGGCGGTCGAAAGCGATGCGGTCGCGAATGCAACGAGCCGACCACATGGGCGGCTCGTGATCCGATCGGTCGCGAGCGGACATGTTCTTTCAGTCGTCGATCCGTGCGCCACTTGTGAATATTCGGGGCTCACCTTCGCGCCCGACGGGAGGCTCGCCTACCTCGAGCGCGACAAAGGGACCACGCGCCTGATGCTTGTCGGCAATGGCGCACCCGTTGCACTTGCAACGATCAACGGGGTTGCGCAGCAGCCCCGCTTTTCGCCTGACGGACGCGAACTAGCACTGCTCGTGACCGTTGGCGCACGCAAAGAAACGGGAGCGACTCAGGCGGGCATTCGCGAGGTCGGCGAGATCGGCGAACAAAACGACGAACAGCGGATCGCGCTCATTCCCGCCGCCGGCGGCGCACTCACCACCGTCTCGCCTCCTGATCGCTACGTCTACGAATATAGTTGGACGCCCGACGGACGCGGGTTCGTCGCGACATCGGCTCTTGGCAATGGCGACAATAATTGGTGGATTGCCGAGCTTGACCGAATTGATGCGCGCACGGGCGCCGTCCATCGCATTACCGCCCCCAAATTGCAGATGAACCAGCCGAGGGTCTCACCGGATGGGCGAACAATAGCGTTCATCGGCGGGCTCATGAGCGACTTCGGGTCGATCGGCGGCGATGTTTATACGGTGCCGATCGCCGGCGGAGACCCCGTCGATCGAACGCCAGGCTATCGTGGCTCGTTCACTTCCCTCCAATGGGGTGCGAACGGGCTCGTCGCTTCAGCACTCATTGGCGAGCGGAATGCGATCGTACCTTTCGGCGCCGCCCTTTCGCCGACAGCGCCGGTCTGGGCAGAGCCGGCGTCAATCGCTGCGGGCGACGCAAAATTTGCGCGTTCCCTCGATGGACGAACCCTTGCCTTCGTGCGCCAGGACTTCGAGCATGCCCCGGCGATTTTTGTCGGAAGTGCCTCGGCCGTCCGCCAGATCAGCCACGACAATGACGGTTGGACGCCGCTCGTCGCAGCGCGAAGCGTTAGCTGGCAGAGCGGGCCCTTCACCGTCCAGGGCTGGCTTCTTGCGCCGCGAACGCCGTCCCATGGCAAGGCACCGATGGTGACCAGCGTTCATGGTGGCCCGGCTGCTGCCAACGTTCCGAGTTTCGTGTGGCAGGGGACCTATGCCGATCTGATCCGCGACGGTTACTATATATTTCTTCCCAATCCTCGCGGTAGCTATGGCCAGGGAGAGGCCTTCACCCGCGCCAACATACGCGACTTTGGTGGCGGCGATCTCAGGGACATTCTCGCCGGCATCGACGCTGCCGAGCGCGTCGCACCGATCGACGACAATCGACTTGGAATGATGGGGGGCAGCTACGGCGGCTTCATGTCAATGTGGGCGAACACACAGACCAACCGCTTCAAGGCGATCGTCGCGGGAGCGGGACTTTCCGACTGGATTAGCTATTATGGGATAAACGGCATCGACCAGTGGATGCTGCCCTATTTCGGCAAGTCGATGTATGATGACCCGCAAGCCTATTGGGCGGTCTCGGCGATACGAACGATCAAGCAAGCACACACGCCGACCTTCATCTACGTCGGCGAGCGCGACATCGAAGTACCGCCGACGCAGTCGATCGAATATTGGCATGCGCTCCAAGCGATGCACGTGCCGACCAGCCTCGTCATCTACCCGGACGAAGGGCACGGAATCCGCGACCCCAAGAACGCTCTTGATGTGCGTAACCGGACGGTCGCCTGGTTCGATCATTATGTCGGTAAGGCGAGGTAAGTTCGCACCGGGCAAGCCGGAGCGCCAAGGCGATAGATGGCTCAGCAAATGTCCTTGCCGATCGACGCGGTATTACCCGAGTTGCTCGCGGCACTCGAAAAGGAGACGCGCGCCTTGCTCATTGCGCCGCCCGGCGCGGGCAAGACGACCAGGGTTGCGCCCGCCCTTCTCGAGCAAAGCTGGTGTAGCGGCGAAATATTCCTGCTCGTGCCGCGAAGGCTTGCCGCGCGAGCCGCGGCCGAATTCATTGCCGCCGAGCGCGGCGAGCTTCCCGGACAGACAATAGGGTACGCAACACGCCTCGACAGCAGGCTCGGAAATTCGACGCGGGTGATCGCAATGACGCACGGTGTATTCCTGTCGCGCATCGAGGCCGATCCTGAGCTTTCGGGTGTCTCTGCAGTGCTGTTCGACGAGGTTCACGAACGAAGTCTCGACAATGATCTTGCTCTTGCGCTCGCGCTGGACGCGGCAAGCGCGC
>DASRBJ010000051.1:0-14095 GCA_035653695.1 Sphingomicrobium sp. | reverse complement strand
CACGCGCTGCAGCATCGCGGCCAGGAAGCGGCTGGCGTCACGACATTCGATGGCAAGTTTTTCCATTCCCATCGTGCAATGGGCCATGTCGCCGGCAATTTCGATCGCGACGACATCATTCGGCGTCTCGCCGGCCGTTCCGGGATCGGGCACGTCCGCTATTCGACGACGGGGGAGACGGCCCTTCGGAACGTGCAGCCGCTATTCGCCGAGCTTGCGGAAGGCGGCTTCGCCGTAGCGCACAATGGTAACCTGTCGAACGCGATGAAGCTTAGGCGGACACTGAACCGGCGCGGGTCCATCTTCCAGTCGACCAGCGACACTGAGGTGATCATCCATCTTGTTGCGACTTCCGACCACAAGGGCACGCTTGACCGCCTGACCGATGCGCTGAAGCATGTCGAAGGCGCCTATTCTCTTGTCGTTCTCACCGATCAGGGTCTCGTCGCCTGTCGTGATCCGCTTGGAATACGTCCGCTCGTCATGGGCAAGCTCGGCGAAGCGACGATCTTTGCAAGCGAGACCGTCGCACTCGATGTCATTGGCGCGAGCTTCCTTCGGGATGTCGAGCCGGGCGAACTCATTCTCGTCAACGACAGCGGAATTCGTTCATTCCGGCCGTTCCAGAAAGTGTCGCCGCGTCCATGCATTTTCGAGCACATCTATTTCTCACGACCCGACTCGGTCGCCGACGGCATGTCGGTCTACGAGGTACGCAAAAGCATAGGCGCCGAACTCGCGCGCGAAGCGCCCGTCACCGCTGACTATGTCGTGCCGGTACCCGACAGCGGTGTACCCGCGGCGATTGGTTATTCCCAGGCGAGCGGCACTCCGTTCGAGCTCGGAATCATTCGTTCCCACTATGTCGGCCGAACTTTCATTCAGCCCAGCCAAGACGTTCGGCTCCAAGGCGTGAAGCTGAAGCACAACGCAAATTCGGCGCTCATCGATGGCAAGAGCATTGTTCTCGTCGATGACTCGATCGTGCGCGGCACGACGAGCGTCAAGCTCGTGCAGATGATGCGGGATGCGGGCGCACGCGAAGTCCACATGCGGATTGCCTCCCCGCCAACGCGTCACAGCTGCTTTTATGGAGTCGACACGCCCGAGCGGGCCAAGTTGCTTGCAGCGCAGATGAGCATTGAACAGATGCGCGACTACATCAACGCGGACAGCTTGGCCTTCATCTCCATCGAAGGGCTCTATCGTGCCCTTGGAGAAGAAAGGAATCCGGCCCGGCCGCAACGCTGCGATGCCTGCTTTACCGGTGCATACCCGACGACGTTGACCGACCTTGCGGAAAAAGAAGCAGCGACGGCGCTCTCTTTGGTGGCCAGCCGCTAAGCCGCTAGAGGCGGCGCAATGACCGATTCGAAAGCAATTGGCGGCCGCCTCGCGCTCGTTACCGGCGCTTCCCGCGGCATTGGCGCGGCGACCGCCGAAGCGCTCGCGCGTGCCGGCGCGCACGTGATCCTCGTCGCGCGCACGTCTTCCGCGCTCGAGGATGTGGAGGAACGAATCCACGCCGCAGGCGGAACAGCGACGATTGCACCCCTCGATCTTACCGACGGCGAGAATGTCGGCAAACTTGCCGGTGCCGTTGCCGAGCGCTGGGAAAAACTCGACATTCTTGTTCTCAACGCAGCGATGCTGGGCTCACTCACTCCGGTGCAGGACATTGATCCCAAGGAATATTCCCGGGTCCTCAGCATCAATCTTCTTGCCAATCAGGCACTCATTGCAGCGTTCGACCCGCTGCTCCGAAGAGCGGAAAGAGCCGATGTGGTTGCCCTAACGTCATCGGTCGGCGCCGAGCCGCGTGCGTTCTGGGGAGCCTATGGTTCGTCCAAGGCAGCACTTGAATCCCTGCTTGGCGCCTATGCCGATGAAACCGCCTACACGGGACGGATCAAGGTGCATGTCGTAGACCCCGGTGCCACTCGAACGCGCATGCGCGAACTCGCCTATCCAGGTGAAGAACCCCACAGCGTCAAGCCACCCGCAATCGTCGCCGACGCGATCGTCAACCTCGTTGCAAGCGATGTTGAGACGGGTGCGAAGACCCGCGTCGAGGCATGACTCGCCGGCGGCCCTTTCTTCTTCATTTTCGATTAAACGTCGGTTGCCCGACTCATGGTTAATTCGTATGAGCAGTAACCATTCTGACGCATTCTGATGAGTGCAGGGGGAAGCACTCGCGTCGTTCCAATGGTAGCGGAGGGGCAGAAGCTCTCGAAATTGCCAGATTGCTCGGTGCAACGTTGCCCCTGTACCGAGCACGGGTGAGCTCTGCTAAGCCTCGCGCGGGTAGAGCTCACCCGACCAACAAACCCCAAAACGAGATTAACGCCGACGCTTGGCAAGGATCGACGCGTCTCCTTTCGCCAACAGCAATCCATATTCACTGGGCGGGTTCTCGAGCGCCCGTCTGCTCGAGAGCAACTTCTCCCTGATGATAACCGTCCCAATAATGCAGGCGCCTTGCGTGCACTTTGACGAGCACGAGACCCGCCGTCTCGAGACCGTCTTTGAACCAATCATCAAGGTCGCTCGTCCAGTGTTTTGCGAACTCGGCCTTGTCTCGGATGAGTTCAGCATCGCCTTCAACCGTAATGAAGAAGGGCTTCATCCCGAGCGCTCCTGACTTGCCTTGGAAGGACAAACCGACGTTGGAGTCCCCAGTGATGTCACGAAGAGTCCCGGTATCCTGAAGCGTAAAAAAGTAATTGTCACCGTCATACTCGACCTGGCGATTATTGCTCATCGGTCGCGATGCGATGGCGCCGCCTTCGGTTTTCGTCGAAAGCATGGCGAAATCGATGTGGCGCATCTTGTCGCTGATGTCACTGAGGGAAAGTCCGGTCATGAGATGCTCCTTGGGTACTTGCGAGCGAACGCGCGCACCTTCTCTTGGGGTCCCTCATACGGCACAACGGCCGTAGCTTCAGTTCTTCTGCATGGTCACTTGGGCGACGTTGATCGCTCCACCGCGAAAGCCGCCCTCGCAGTACATGAGATAGTATCGCCAGAGATTGTGAAACGGCTCTTCAAATCCCTCGAGAGCACCGCGGGAAACGGCTTGATCATAGCGTTGTCGCCAGCGCTTCAACGTCTCGGCATAGTCGGGGCCGAAGGTCTCGCGATCAAACCAGCTGAGCCCATTCGCGTGCGCGAGCGCCTGGAACTCCACTTCGTCGAGGAGGAGACCGCCCGGAAAGATGTACGTCTGAATGAAGTCGGCATTCTGCGCGTAGCGATCGAAGATCCGATGTTCGATCGAGATGAACTGCAATCCTGCTCGGCCGCCTCGCTTGAGGTTTCGCGCAATGCTTGCAACGTACGTATCCCACCAGCGCCTTCCGACTGCCTCGACCATTTCAACTGAAGCCACGGCGTCAAACTGGTCATCGACATCACGATAGTCCTGCAGTCGCACCTCGACCCGGTCACCCACTCCGGCTTCCTTGATCTTCTGCTCGGCCCACGCCTTCTGTTCGGTCGACAAGGTGAGGCCAACGACGCAAGCGCCGCGCCTTGCCGCTTCAATCGCCAATGTCCCCCAGCCACATCCAATTTCCAGCATCCGCTTGCCGGGTCCAAGGTCGAGACGATCGAGAAGGTTCGAAATCTTGCGAAGCTGCGCCGCCTGGAGGCTTTCGCGACCGGATCCAAATCGCGCCGATGAATAGGTCATCGTGCGGTCGAGCCAGGCGGAGTAGAAATCGTTTCCAAGATCGTAGTGCGCCGCGATATTCTCTCGCGCCTTGCTCCTGCCATTGTCGCGCAAGCGATGCGCGAGCGCATTAAGCCAGCGGAACGGCCCTTTCGCCCGGCCCAAATCGCCAAGTGCGACGGCATTGGCAGAAAAGAGCTCGAAAATCTTGACCGGATCGGGGCTCGACCATTCGCCAAGTGTCCAAGCCTTGTACCATCCGACCGACCCCGAAGTCGCGAGCCGCACAAGAGCGAGCCAACTGGAGAGCTGGACTAGAGCTTTTGGGCCGCTTGCACGAAAGCCGAGATGCTTTGTTTCTCCATTCGGCAGCAATGTTTCAATCCCGCCAACAGCCAGTCGACGGTCAATCTCGTCCAAGACCTTAGAGACCGCCGGAGCCGCAAGGTGCGCCAAGATTCCGCCGCCCGTTGCAAAGCGGCGGTCGGCGTGCACCAGATGTTCGCCGCGCGTGCTCATCCCAGCGCGCGTTATGAACTCATTTACCGCTTGTCGAGCGGGATAAGAAATGCACTCCGACGCACCATCTTCTTAAGCGTAGTTCCGAGCGGAATGGGCGTGGCATTGTAGAAGCGTTGATCGGTTAGATACTTCTGGCCGCCAATGCTGACGACGATCGGCATTCGCGACCAAACGAGGAAGGAACGTACATAGCGCTGCGTCTGCCTCGCTTGCATCAATTGGGGACTGTCGAGGCCGATCGGCTGCGCCGCTTGGGCAAGTTCGATCCCCGTTGCCGGGCTGAACTTGCCACTGCCGAACTGATCCCTGCTTCGCCATTCGATCGTCCTGTCCCAAAAGGCGAGCGGTGGAGGCCCCGCGACGACAAGCACCGGTTTGATTCCGCGTCGCTGCAATGTCGTCGCCGTTGCCGCTTCCACCCACGAACTCTCCGCGAGATTTGCGCCGATGTAGGCTAGCATCAATATTCCGGCGATCTTCGCCGGGGTGCCCGGCGCTGGGAGACCGGCGCGCCACCGTCGCTCAGAAAGCGCGATCCCGCTGATCATCAAGATCCAATAGACCCAATCGACAATGAAAATCGCGTTGCCCGAATACCAGCGCCAAGTAACGGGAGCGAAGATGGCAATGGCATAAGTGGTCAGCCAGTCGAGGAACGGATGCGTCAGCACGGCCGCAAAGGCAACGACGAACAACGAGCGCGCGCGGAACGGGACCGCGTCGGCTCGACTCGGGAATAGTCGATCGACGAGCCAGAGAAGAGCAACGATCCCGGCCGCAAGGACGGGCCAGGCGAAGACGGCATGCATTGGTCCGCGATGGAATTCGATGCCGTCGACCGGAAGCACCAAGGGTGCAAACACGTCGAGGTCAGGCGCGTTCGCACCGAGGAGACAGGCAGCCATTGCAAAGCGAGAGCGGCGCTTAAGCCCCATCTCGCCGAGCAACGCGCCGGCAAGCGTGTGTGTAATGTTGTCCACTAAAGGCGGCGGGTCAGAGGCGCTTGGGCTCCGCGGCGATCATCCATGTCTGGCCCTTGGAAACAAGCGCCTGAAGGTCCGGCTGCTTGCCAGAAGCGGCCGCCTTATTCTGCTCCGCCACGGAGGATTCAAACGTCGGTGCCGGATCCTCGTAGATCACTCCGAGCGCGATGGGAAAGCCTTCCTGGGGCATCAGGATCAGCATTGCAGCGAGCTGGCGGTTGCTTGGGTCGTGCGTCAGGACCGCTGGATCGTCAGCAGCGACGACTTTCAGTGCAAGCCGGTCCGTGTCGAGCGCCAATCCCTTCGTTCCGTTTGCAAACAGCATCTTCTCGCCAGCCTTCAGCCAGAGCTGCTTTTCGGCAGCGACTGTTCGTTCCGTGAAACTCGCAAATACGTCGTCGTTGTAGACAACGCAGTTCTGGTAGATCTCAACAAAGCTTGCGCCTCGGTGGGCGTGCGCTGCCTTAAGCACGTCGGGCAAGTTCTTGTGGACGTCGATCCCACGAGCAATGAAGCGACCGCCTGAGCCAAGTGCGAACGCGCAGGGCGTAACCGGTCGGTCAACCGAACCGAACGGGGTCGACGGCGAGCGCGTTCCTACCCGGCTCGTTGGCGAATACTGGCCTTTCGTAAGGCCATATATTTCGTTGTTGAACAGCAGGATCTGGCAATCGAGGTTGCGGCGAAGCACGTGCATGGTGTGGTTGCCGCCAATCGACAGTGCATCGCCGTCGCCCGTGATGATCCAGACGTCGAGCTCGGGATTGGCAAGCTTGACGCCCGTTGCGATCGCGGGCGCTCGGCCGTGGATCGTGTGGAACCCGTAGCTCGCCATGTAATAGGGAAACCGGCTCGAGCAGCCGATGCCGCTGATGAAAACCGTCTTTTCGCGGGCGATTCCAAGATCCGGCATGGTTCGCTGCACAGCCTTCAGGACAGCATAGTCGCCGCAGCCGGGACACCAGCGGACTTCCTGGTCGCTCGCCCAATCCTTCGCAGTGGTCAGCGTCGTAATGTCGTTCATGAATGCGGTCTCAGCCAGATGATGATGAAGAGGACGGCGATGAGCAGAAGCAGCATCGGCCAAACGTTGAGCTGCTTCATTGCTTGAGCCCGGGTGCGTTCATTGGCCGCCCCTCTGCTCTCGCATTCGAGCCGCCGGCTATCGCCCCATCGATTGCCGCTTCGATCTCCGCAATTCTGAAAGGGTGTCCAGAAACTTTGGTGAGCGACTTGGCGTCGACGAGAAACTGGTCGCGCAGCACGGTCTTGAACTGCCCCATGTTCATTTCCGGCACGAGTATATGTTTAAAGCTCTTGAGCAGTCGCGCCATGTTGGAGGGCATCGGCCACAAGTGGCGAACGTGGACGTGCGCAACGTCGAGTCCCCTTGCAAGGGCACGGCCAACGGCCTGGTGGATCGGACCGAACGTCGAGCCCCAGCCGACGACCGCAAGCTCGGCTCCTTCTTGACCAAGGCATATTTCCTGGTCGGGAATCGATTTCGCAACGCCGGCGACTTTTGCCCAGCGGGTATTCGTCATCTCTTGGTGAACGGCGGGCGAATAGTCGATGTTGCCGGTACCAGGAGCCTTCTCAATGCCACCAATCCGATGCTCGAGCCCTGCTGTCCCGGGTCGGATCCACGGTCTTGCAAGGTCACCGTTGCGCGAATAGGGCATCGCCGCTCCGCCTTCCGGAGCGGCGTTCAGGAAGCTCACTTTGAACGGCTCGTATCGGCTCATGTCGGGCACGCGCCAGGGCTCGGCCGCGTTGGCGATGTAGCCGTCTGTCAGCAGAATGACGGGCGTCATGTACCGCGTCGCTATCCGGCACGCCTCGATTGCGCATTCGAATGCGTCGGCGGGAGATCGCGCCGCGAGCACTGGAACCGGTGCATCCGCATTGCGCCCATAGATCGCCTGGTAGAGATCTGATTGTTCGGTCTTCGTCGGGAGGCCGGTCGACGGTCCACCACGCTGCGAGTTGACAACGACGAGTGGAAGCTCAGTCATGATTGCAAGGCCGATTGCCTCGGTCTTAAGTGCAATTCCCGGGCCTGAGGAGGAAGTCACTCCAAGGTGGCCAGCATAGCTTGCGCCGATTGCCGCGCAAACAGCGGCAATTTCATCCTCCGCCTGGAACGTGGTAATCCCGAATTCCTTGAGGCGCGCGAGATGATGCAGCAACGGGCTCGCCGGTGTGATCGGGTATGAGCCGAAGAACATGTTGAGCCCGGCAAGCTCGCATCCCGCAACGAGCCCGAGCGCCAGCGATTCGGCACCCGTCACCGTTCGGTAAAGACCAGGCTCCGCGGGCGCCGGCGCGAGATGGTGCTGCTTGAAGGGGGCGCCCATCTCGACGGTCTCGCCGTAGGCGTGACCGGCATTCAGTGCCGCGATATTGGCTTCGGCGAGCTCCGGGGCCTTGGCGAACTTCTGCTTCAGCCAGTCGACGATCGGCTGCCGGTCACGATCGAACATCCACAGCGCAAGCCCCAGCGTCCACATGTTCTTGCAACGCAGCGCTTCCTTGTTGCCGAGCCCAAAGGGCTTCACTGCATCAAGCGTCAGTTGCGAGATGTTGAAATGGACGAGCTGCCACTTGGCGAGGCTGCCATCCTCGAGCGGGTTACGCTCGTACCCCGCCTTCGCAAGGTTTCGCTGGGTAAACTCACCCTCGTCGGCAATAATCAGGCCGCCCTCGCGAACCTGCGGCGCGTTCACGTTTAGAGCCGCCGGGTTCATTGCAATCAGCACGTCGGGCTGGTCGCCGGCCGTATCGATCGAGGTCGAGCCGAAGTTGATCTGGAACGCGGAAACTCCAAATGTCGTCCCTTGAGGCGCGCGGATTTCCGCCGGGAAATCGGGAAACGTCGAGAGGTCATTTCCGGCGAGCGCCGTTGACAAGGTGAACTGGCCGCCGGTCAACTGCATGCCGTCGCCACTATCGCCGGCGAATCGAACGACGACGGCTTCGCCGGCCGGGTGCGCCGTGGCTTCTTTTTCGGTGAGGAGATGGGTGGCAGTTGCCACAGATGAGTCCTTCACAAACGCATGTTTTGGATGTGACTGCCCTTTTAGGCCCTTGAGGCCTCGTTAGCTACAGTTTCGTCGCTAGGAGATATTTGGATCGTGTACTCCCTCGACTCGGCGCTTGGAGAACCAAAGTTCATGCGAGAACCTTACATCCGGCCCGACGTTCGCGACTTCCTCGCTTACATTCAGACACTTGATCGGCCGAAGGCTCATCTTGCCGGACCGGATGGAGCGCGGCGCATGCTGATCGCTTCGCGTCACGCATTTGAAACGCCAGCAAAGAAGATCCGAATAGGTAGGAACATAGAAGGGCCGGTGCCGCTGCGGCTTTACGACGACAGGCCAGAGCGCGGGCCCGGGCCGCTCCTCGTCTTCCTTCATGGTGGCGGCTGGGTGATCGGCGATTTGGAAACCCACGAACCCTTCTGCATCGACGTCGCGAAGGCGCTCGACCTCCCCGTAGTGGCCGTGGATTATCGCCTCGCTCCTGAACATCCCTTCCCGGCAGGCCTCAACGACGCCTTGGCCGCAACGCGCTGGATCGCCGCCGCGCCGCCACAGCTGGAGCGCGCACCGACCGCCCTATTCCTTGCCGGCGACAGCGCGGGGGGTAATCTCGCCTGCGTCATCTCCGCTTCGCTTCGCGACTCACCGGCGATGGTCCCGATCGCCGGCCAGTGGCTTATCTATCCGGCAAGCGATCCGGAAGTTCGCTACCCGAGCTACGCCGAGTTCAACAGTGGCTATGTACTGACGAAAGAGAGCATGGACTGGTTCGAGGATTGCTATGCCGCACCGCGGGGTGACTGGCGCTACAGTCCATTGCTTGCCGGGACGAGCGGATTGCCTCCGACCTTTGTCGTCACCGCCGGGCTTGATCCCATTCGCGACCAGGGCCGTGCTTATGCGTCGCGCTGCGCGGAGGCGGGCGTCGAGACGATCTACCTCGAGGTTCGAGGAACCGTGCACGGGTTTCTGAACTTGCGTGGTGCAATTCCGTCGGGAAGAGAAGATTTCGCCCGGTGCATGGCCTATCTCAAGCCCTGGGTGGAGCAAGTGCGATGAGTGATGTTGACCCTCGACCCTACCGACGCGGCGTTGGCGTTATGCTGCTTAACAGCCACGGCGAGGTGTTCGTTGGCGCTCGCATCGATAATACCGACGAGGCGTGGCAGATGCCGCAGGGCGGTATCGACGCGGGCGAAAATGATCCATGGATGACGGCGCTTCGCGAGCTTGAAGAGGAAACCGGCATCCCTCCCCACCTCGTCGAACGCGTTGCCGATTGTCCGGAGCGGCTGAAGTATGACCTTCCCGAGAACTTGAAGAGCAAGCTTTGGGGCGGGAAATACAAGGGCCAGGAACAGGACTGGTTCCTGGCGCGCTTCCTCGGCGACAATAGCGACATCAATATCGCGACGAAGGACCCCGAGTTTCGCGAGTGGAAGTGGGTTCCTCCCCGACAGCTGCCGGAGCTTATCGTTCCGTTCAAGCGCGATCTATATCGACGCCTGATCCGCGAGTTTGCCGAACATCTGTGAGAAAATTCACGCTTCGGCGAGAAGTGCCCTATCGGCTACGAGCGTCCTTAGTTCACCGCTCGCATAAGGCTTTCGAAGTATTCGCGCTCCGCTTGGCACGTCATTGTGGTGCAGTTCGAGTGCCGTCCCAGTAAGAACCAGCTGCACTTCGGGTCGCTGCCGCGACACACGCCGACATAGCTCCAGCCCATTGACGTCACCGGGAAGCTGCGCCTCCGTAACGACAACCTCGATCTCTGGATGATCGGTGAGCAGTTGCGTTGCCGCTTCGGCATCATACGCGTGGAAGGTTTCGAAACCCGCTTCCTTTAGGATGTCAGAGGCAACCATTCCGACGAACGGCTGATCTTCGACAATGAGTGCGGCGCGGCGACTCGGGATCATGGGAGCGCTAACCTATGTTGGATGCTGATATCTCGTTGGCGTGGAGTTCAGAGTCAACAGCCGCTCGACCGGCTGTTCACTCAACTCACCGGCTACCGGGTTTTCCTTTTTGAGCATTCTCGCCGGCGAGAGTCTCGAGCGTACGACGACCTATATCAAGCGCGAGGTCCCACATGATGCTCCCTTGCTTCGCGCTCTTTTTTGAAAGTTCGCCAAGCTGATCGCCTGCATCGCTCGCGATCCGACGCGCCTTGTCGGAATCCTTGAGCGCTGCCGCCATCGAGATGAGAGCGGCCGCGACAACGTCAGCGACGATCGGGTTCTGGGTTATTGCTTCGAAGCCTTTTGCGGCTTTCTTAGAAGCCTTCCCGCCATTTGCGGCTCCGTCACTCTTCTTGTGCTTCTTGTCCTTTGACTTCTTCTTGTCCTTCGCCACAATTTTCCCCTTCCAACGTCGCTTGGAAGCGACGCCCATACCATTTTTCGTCACATCTCTGTAACACGCCTCTGTTTCAGTTCGGCGACATGCAGTGGATCCTCGCGCACGCTCACTTCTTACTCGTAACGAACTGATGGACGTCGGCCCTGACCCGCAGCCCGCGGGCGCCCTCACGGCAGCTGCGGAAGTTCCCCAACCGGAACCGCGATACTTCAATCGCGAACTCAGCTGGCTGGCGTTCAACCGGCGCGTCCTTGAAGAGGCGTGCAATCTCAAGCATCCCCTTCTCGAGCGGCTGCGGTTCCTCTCGATCTCGGCAAACAACCTCGACGAATTCTTCATGGTTCGCGTCGCTGGGCTGAAGGCCCACCAGACGCTCGGGGTCGAGGAGATATCGCCCGAGGGCTTGACCGTTGCCCAGCAATTGAGCGCGATCAGTTCGGATGCGGACAGACTCGTCACGAGCCAGCACGAAGTATGGGCGGAGTTACAGGCTCAGCTCGATGTTGCTGGGATGCACGTTGTCGAAGAATCGGAGGGCCTTGACCCGGACGCCGAGGCTTGGCTTGACGAACAATTCCGCGAACAGATTTTCCCGGTCCTCACCCCGCAGGCAATCGATCCCGCGCATCCCTTCCCTTTCATCCCCAACAAGGGACTGGGCCTCATCTTTGAACTGAAGAAGGGCAAGACGAGCGTTCGTGAACTCATCATGGCGCCCCCGACGCTGCCCCGATTCATCCGTCTGCCCGGCGACATCGGTCGCTACATCGCTCTTGAAACGCTCATTCGTCGCAAAACGAGTTATCTTTTCCCCAAGTATGAAGTGCTTCAGGGAGGTGCGTTCCGGATCATTCGCGACAGCGACATCGAGGTCGAAGAGGAAGCCGAGGATCTCGCTCTTTACTTCCGAACCGCGATTAAGAGGCGCCGGCGCGGACGCGTTGTCCGGCTTGAACTTGAGCCCGGCATGCCCGAGTCGCTCGTCAATGAACTGAAGGAGGGCCTCAGCGCCGATACGGCTGTTACGTCCGAGACGCGGGGCTTCCTTGGGATGACGGACCTCTCGCAGCTCGTCGAGGAAGACCGTCCAGACCTCAAGTTCCCCCCATTCAATCCGCGCTTTCCCGAGCGCGTCCGTGAACATGGCGGCGATTGCTTCGCGGCGATCAAGGAGAAGGATATTCTCGTTCACCACCCCTATGAAAGTTTCGAGGTGGTGGTTGAATTCATCCAGCAAGCTGCGGCTGACCCCGACGTCGTTGCGATCAAGCAGACACTTTACCGCGCCGGGAAGCAGTCGGCGATCATCCGAGCGCTCATCGACGCCGCCGAAGCTGGAAAATCGGTGACCGCCGTCATTGAGCTCAAGGCGCGCTTCGACGAGGAACAGAATTTGATGTGGGCCAACGCGCTCGAGCGAGCCGGCGCTCAGGTCGTCTACGGGTTCATCGATTGGAAAACGCACGCGAAAGTTTCAATGGTCGTGCGGCGGGAGGAGAAGGGTTTTCGAACCTATTGCCACTTTGGAACTGGAAACTACCACCCCGTCGCGGCGCGGATCTACACCGACCTTAGCTACTTCACGGCGAACCCGCAGATTGGCCGCGATGCGGCGAAGCTGTTCAACTATATCACAGGCTACCTTGAACCCCGCAACCTCAAGCAGCTCGTAATATCACCCACCCAGCTCAGAGACGAGCTGATGAAGCTCATCGATGCCGAGATCGTGAATGCCCGAGAAGGAAAGCCATCGGGTATCTGGGCAAAGATGAACTCGATTGTTGATCCGCAAATAATCGAGAAGCTTTACGAGGCGAGCGCCGCAGGGGTGCCGATCGACCTCGTCGTGCGCGGCATTTGCTGCGTCCGCCCGGGCGTTCCGGGCCTCAGCGAGAATATTCACGTCAAGTCGATCGTCGGGCGATTCCTTGAGCACGCGCGGCTCTGGTGTTTCGCTAACGGGCACTCGCTGCCCCATGCGCAAGCGAAGGTGTTCATCAGTTCCGCGGACTGGATGCCGAGGAACTTTGATCGCCGCATCGAGTACATGCTTCCAATCGAGAACCCGACCGTGCATGCCCAGCTTCTCGACCAGGTGATGGTCGCAAACCTTATCGACAATGAGCAAAGCTGGCGGCTGAACGCGGATGGCACGTACACGCGGCTTCACGCGACGCCGGGGCACGCATTCAACCTCCACGATTATTTCATGTCGAACCCGAGCCTTTCGGGCCGTGGCCAGGCGCTCAAGAAAGGCCGCAAAGTGCCAAAGCTGCGCTTTCACCGGGGACGATAGCTGCGACAGGCGGAATCATCGGCAATAATCGACATCGGGTCGAACTCGGTTCGACTGGTTGTCTACGCCGGTCCAGCGCGCGTTCCAGCGCCGATCTTCAACGAGAAAGTTCTCGCGGGTCTCGGCGTCGGCCTTGCGCGCTCGGGCCGACTTCCGCCGGTAGGTCGCGCCAAGGCGCTCGCCGCACTTCGCCGCTTTCGGCTCCTCATTGATCATATGAATGTAAAGCGAACGATCGCCGTCGCGACGGCGGCCGTTCGCGATGCGGCCGATGGTGCTGAGTTCATCCGTGAAGTCGAACAAATGGGCATCAACTGCCAAGTGCTGAGCGCGCGCGAGGAAGCCGATCTTGCCGGCCAGGGAGTGCTTTCAGGAATTCCGGGAGCTGAGGGTATCGTCGGTGATCTTGGCGGCGGGAGCCTTGAGCTCGTGAACCTCGTCGGAGGCGAGCCGGTCAGCGGCATTTCGATGCCTCTCGGGGTGCTTCGACTTGAGGCAAGCGCGTCGGGAGAACGCGAAGCACGCAAATTGCTGCGCTCGACGCTGAAGGGTTCCTGCCTTACCGGGCAAACTAGCAGCCGGCCCTTTTACATGGTCGGTGGCTCGTGGCGCGCGCTCGCGAGAATTGACATGCTCGCGAGTGAGTTCCCGCTGCCAATCACGCACCAGTATCAGATGAAGCCAGGTCGTGCGCGAGAGTTGCGGAAGATCTTGCGTGACCCCGGGGTTAAGTTCGCCGGTGCAACGAGCCCGCCTCGCCTTGCAAGCTCTCCGCAGGCAGCGATGCTCCTTGACGTCCTCGTCGATGAACTCGAGCCCTCGGAACTCGTCATTTCCACTTACGGGATCCGCGAGGGACTGCTCTATTCGAGGTTGAGCACAAAAGACCGGCGGATCGACCCACTCGTCGAGGAAGCTCGCGAGGCGGGTGGCGGCGAACACCGCTTCGGCCAACATGGCGACCTGCTCGACCAATGGATCGCTCCCTTGTTCGACGATGATCATCCCGAGATGCGGCGCCTGAGGCTTGCGTCATGTCTGCTCGCCGACGTCGCATGGCAGGCTAATCCCGGCTTTCGTGCGGATCGGGGCATCGAAATGGCTCTCCACGGCAACTGGGTTGCAGTAACGCCCGGCGGTCGAGTGATCATGGCGCAGGCGCTGACCGCGAACTTCGGACGCGATCGGCTTCCCGATGATCGGCTGGCGACGTTAT
>DASRBJ010000050.1:0-3144 GCA_035653695.1 Sphingomicrobium sp. | reverse complement strand
ATCGAGAGCATCCTTGGGCTTAATCGCATGGTCGCAGGCGTCTACGGCCCATTGACGGTCATCGTCATGCTGGCGACGATCGTTCCAAATCTTGCGGTTGGAGTGCGCCGTCTGCATGACACGAGCCGGAGCGCGTGGTGGCTGCTCCTCCTCGTGCCCTATCTCATTTCGGTCGTCCTGATGGTTCAGGCGCTGATGGCGGGAAGTCCCGCCGGGTTTGGCGCGGCGGGCCTGGTTGCGCTCATCGGTCTTCTTTGCTGCCTCGGCTTCCTCGTGCTGATGGTATTGCCAAGCTCGCCAGGCGCGAATCGCTATGGACCAAATCCCTACGGTGAAGGCGAAGCGGCCGTCGCCGCCGAGTAAGCTGGACTCGCCTAAAGACGAGGGCGCCGCCTGTTGAAGCGGCGCCCGCTCATCAGTCCGCGTCCTCTTTGTGAAGGACGGCATTCATGACCTGGCGTGCCGTATCGCGGATGACGTGCCCGGCATCCTCGTCCTTCGTCATCGACATCATGAAATTCTTGGCTTCCTTGAGGCTCACGTGCGGTGGAAGCGGTGCGATCTCGGGATCTGTCTTGACTTCCAACACGACCGGTCGATCCGCCGACAATGCGTGTTCCCATGCGCTTCCAAGATCGTCGGGATTATCGACGTAAATTCCAGTGAGCCCGATGAGCTCAGCGAATTTGGAATAGCGCACGTCAGGAATATCCTGGCTCGCATCGAAACGAGGATTGCCGTTCATCACCCGCTGCTCCCAGGTGACTTCATTGAGATCCTGGTTGTTGAACACGCAGGTGACGAGCCTCTTGTCCGGCCAGCGTTCCCAATATTTGTGGATCGTGATGAGCTCAGCCATATTGTTCATCTGCATTGCGCCGTCGCCGACCAGCGCAATGACGGGGCGATCGGGATGCGCGAACTTGGCGCCAATCGCATAAGGCACCGCCGCACCCATTGATGCAAGGCCGCCCGACAAAGAAGCGAGCTGACCGCGCTTCACGCGATAGTCCCTAGCGTACCAGTTGGCACAAGAGCCGCTGTCGCTGGTGACGATTGCATTGTGAGGCAGGCGCGGGGACATTTCCCAAACGACCCGCTGCGGGTTCACGGGATGCGCACTGGTGAGGGCTCGCGATTCCAGTGTCTCCCACCAGTCCTTCATGCCTTTCTCGATTTCTTCGCGCCAGCTGCGCTCACTTTTCTGCTTCAGCATCGGAAGCAGCAGTTGCAGTGTTTCCGCCGCAGTTCCTTGAAGGTTTACTTCACACGGATAGCGGAGCGAGAGCATCGCCGGATCGACGTCGATCTGGATCGCGCGGGCGTCACCGGTTTTCGGCAGGAACTCGGACCAGGGAAAGCCCGTCCCGATCATCAGGAGAGTGTCGCAGGCGTTCATCATGTCCGAGCTCGGTTTCGTGCCGAGAAGTCCGATTGCGCCGGTTACGAACGGAAGATCGTCCGGAAGGACACATTTGCCAAGGAGTGCCTTCGCGACGCCCGCGCCAAGCGTCTCGGCGACCTGGACGACTTCATCGACGGCGTGGATTGCGCCGGCACCAATGAGGATCGCAATCTTCTTGCCCGCATTGAGGATGTCCGCCGCGCGCCGGAGGTCCGCTTCGCTCGGAACGAGGACTGGACGCGAATAGCCAGGGCCGGAACGGGTAAAGCCATGCTTGCGCTTGGGCGCCGTGAACGGCTCTTCCTGGACGTTCTTGGGAAGAATGACGACGGAGGGCCCACGGCGGGCGATCGCCAGTCGAATGGCCCGGTCGATGACGTGCGGAAGCTGAGCGGGCGTTTCGACCTCCTGCACATATTCGGCAACGTCCTGGAAGATCCGGTCGAGGTTCAGTTCCTGTTGATAGCTTGCTCCGCGGACGTTGGTTTCGGCTTGGCCGCAAATGGCAAGCACCGGCATGTGGTCCAGCTTCGCGTCATAAAGGCCCGTTAGAAGATGGGTTGCGCCTGGACCGCCGGTCGCGAGGCAAACCGCGAGCTGCCCGGAGAATTTCGCGTCCGCGGTCGCCATGAACGCGGCCATTTCCTCGTGGCGAACCTGGATGAAATCGATCGTTCCATCGCGCTGGATCGCGCCGATCACTCCGTTGATACCGTCACCAGAATAGCCGAAGATCCTCTTGACGCCCCAGCTCTTCAACCGTTCGACGAAGAAATCGGAAGTGTTCATTGCTGCACCCACTGATGTCTGATGCAAGGCCAAACGCCGACCCGTGCCCTAAGCTCCGTCGACACGAGCAATCTTGACCGCCAGCAGGCATTGCGGCCGATGAAACGGCCGGCTAGCTACAGGCGCGCGTGCCCCTGTGGCGGAATGGTAGACGCGCTCGACTCAAAATCGAGTTCCTTTACGGGAGTGTCCGTTCGAGTCGGACCAGGGGCACCAACCGCGCGCCGATCGGTAATTCAGCCGGGCTCCTCATGCGTGCGAATCGCTGGCGGGTCCGGGCTGGTGGGGTTATGCTCCCCCGATGGACGCGCGCACACGCAAGCAGGGCGAACCCGATGAGGCAGTTGTCGAGGAGGCCCGAACGCTCGCGGAGGCAATCACGGCAAAGCGGGACCGACTGCTCGCGTCGCTGACGCTGATCGCCGGAATTGCGCTTATCGTACTGTTGCCCTTTGCCTTGCGGGCGGGCGCCGAATTCTTCATGCCAGTGACCGCGGCACTGGTTGTGGCGATCGCACTTGTCCCGCTTCTTGAATGGTTCGAGCGTCGCGGGATTCCCTCGAAGACGGCCGCTGGTCTTTGCGTGATCCTGTTCCTTCTTCTCGCGATTTTCGCGATCGCTTCGATCGTTATGCCGGCAAGCAACTGGGTTGCGCAGGTCCCGACCAAGATCCCAAAGGTGCGCGCTGCACTCGAACCGGTCATTCAGCTCTACAAGCATCTCGATCGGTTCATTGACCGCACCGTTTCGCAAATCGCGATCACGCAGGAGCATACGCGAGCGGTCACGATCGAAAGCCCGAATTCTTTTTCGAGCCTGCTGATCAGCTCCGCGCCGCACCTCATGATCCAGCTTTTCTTCGCGCTCCTCGTCATTTTCTTCTTCCTTGCCGGCTGGACGGCAATGAGGAAGAAGACGATCGTCAGCCGCGGGAGCTTTGAAGGCGCTT
>DASRBJ010000049.1:0-3564 GCA_035653695.1 Sphingomicrobium sp. | reverse complement strand
CCTCGCCGAGCTTCATTGCGGCCTGCGTAAGAGCACTGGTCTTCTGCTGCATGTCGTCGGCGTTGCCACTCTCGACCGCAGTTTTGGCTTCGGCGATCGCCTTTTCAATCTCGCTCTTCACATCGGGCGAGACCTTGTCACCATGTTCAGCGAGCTGCTTCTCGGTCGAATGAATAAGGCTCTCGGCATTATTCTTCGCTTCCGCCGCAGCGCGACGCTTCTTGTCATCCTCGGCGAACTGTTCAGCTTCGCGAACCATCTTCTCGATGTCGTTATCGCTAAGACCGCCCGAAGCCTGGATGCGGATCTGCTGTTCCTTGCCGGTACCCTTGTCCTTGGCCGAGACGTTCACGATGCCGTTCGCATCGATATCGAACGTGACCTCGATCTGGGGAACGCCGCGCGGTGCCGGCGGGATTCCAACGAGATCGAACTGGCCAAGCAGCTTGTTGTCTGCGGCCATTTCACGCTCGCCCTGGAAAACCCTGATGGTCACTGCGTTCTGGTTGTCCTCGGCGGTCGAAAAGACCTGGCTCTTCTTCGTGGGGATCGTCGTATTGCGATCGATCATACGGGTGAAAACCCCGCCAAGAGTCTCGATGCCAAGCGACAGTGGTGTAACGTCGAGCAGCAGCACGTCCTTGACGTCGCCCTGCAACACACCGGCCTGGATCGCCGCGCCCATTGCAACGACCTCGTCCGGGTTGACGCCCGTGTGTGGATCCTTGCCGAAGAATTCCTTCACACGTTCACGCACGCGCGGCATGCGAGTCATGCCGCCCACGAGTACCACGTCGTGGATGTCCTTGGCGTCGACGCCGGCGTCCTTGAGCGCCTTCCGGCAAGGCTCGATCGTCCTCTCGATGAGATCATCGACGAGCTTTTCGAGGTCAGCTCGGCTGATTGTTTCAACGAGGTGGAGCGGAGTTGTCGTACCACCTTCCATCCTCGCCGTGATGAAGGGCTGGTTGATCTCCGTGGTTGCTGCGGAGCTGAGCTCGATCTTCGCTTTTTCCGCCGCTTCCTTCAATCGCTGAAGAGCAAGGCGGTCCGTTCGAAGGTCGATACCTTCCTTTGCCTTGAATCGGTCTGCCAGCCAGTTGACGATCCGCGCGTCGAAATCCTCGCCGCCGAGGAATGTGTCGCCGTTGGTGGACTTCACTTCGAAGACGCCGTCGCCGATCTCGAGAATCGAGACGTCGAACGTGCCACCACCGAGGTCATAGACCGCAATCGTTTTGCCGTCCTCTTTCTCAAGCCCGTAGGCAAGCGCGGCAGCGGTCGGCTCGTTGATGATGCGGAGCACTTCAAGACCAGCGATCTGGCCGGCATCCTTCGTTGCCTGGCGCTGCGCGTCATTGAAATAGGCGGGGACAGTAATCACCGCCTGTGCGACCGTTTCACCAAGATAAGCCTCGGCAGTCTCCTTCATCTTCTGAAGAATGAACGCGGAGATCTGCGAGGGCGAATAATCCTTGCCGCCCGCTTCGACCCAGGCATCGCCATTCGATCCGCGCACGATCTTGTAGGGCACCAACTCGGTGTCCTTCTTCGTGATCGGATCATCGAAGCGGCGACCGATCAGTCGCTTCACTGCAAAAATCGTATTGTCGGGATTAGTAACGGCCTGCCGCTTTGCCGGCTGGCCAATCAGACGTTCGCCATCCTTGGTGAAAGCGACGACGGAAGGCGTCGTTCGCGCGCCTTCGCTATTCTCGATGACCTTCGGCTTGCCGCCTTCCATGACGGCGACGCAGCTGTTGGTCGTGCCCAAGTCGATCCCAATGACCTTGGCCATGTGCTTGTACCTCTCTCTTACAGCCCCTTGTTCGATCCCTCTTGGAGGCAACCGAAATCTTTGGATTGATGGCGATATAGGTGGCGCAATTGCGACGACAAGGACTGCACGGCCATGGTTGGAACTTGCTCAAGCATTCACGGGTGTCGCAGCGTTGCGACTGCTCTCATGATGAAGCTCGTTAGCACCGCGGCTTCATGGCATCAGCATCCCGCCGTTGACGTGCAGTGTCTGCCCGGTGACATAGCCCGCTTCTCGTGACGCGAGAAAGACGCATGCCGCGCCGATATCCTCCCCGGCTCCCATGACCCCCATCGGAATACGCGCGAGGATGCTCGAACGCTGCTGCTCATTGAGCGCGTCCGTCATCGGCGAAGACATGAAACCTGGAGCAATCGCATTGACGGTAACGCCGCGGGTCGCAAGTTCCTGCGCAACCGCTTTGCCCATCCCGATGAGTGCCGCCTTAGATGCAACATAATTGGCTTGGCCCGGATTGCCGGTCACGCCAACGACCGAGCTAATCGAGATGATACGCCCGAACCGAGCTTTCATCATCGGCTTTGCCGCCGCACGCATCAATCGAAAGGCCGCTTCGACGTTGACCTTGATGACTTCCTCGAACTCCTCGTCCTTCATCCGCATCAGAAGGTTGTCACGCGTGACGCCGGCATTGTTGACAAGGATGTCCAATCGACCGCCAAGGGCATCAAGGGCTTGCGGCACGAGCTGATCAACCGCTGAGGCGTCCGAGAGATTGCATGGCACGGCGACATGCTCACCACCAAGTGTCCCGACAAACGCATCAAGCTTTTCGACGTTGCTGCCCGAGAGCGCGAGCCGAGCGCCCTGTCGCGCAAGAGCTTTCGCGATCGAACTGCCAAGGCCGCCCGACGCGCCCGTTACAAGAGCAGTCATGCCTGAAAGGTCGAACATTTATGCGATCTCCTTGGCGAGAGCCTCAATCTCCTCGATCGAGGTGACGCTCGTCACCTTTGCATTGGGAACGATACGTTTCACCATGGCCCCAAGCACCTTTGCGCCTATTTCGATGAACTCCTCGACACCCGAGTCAGCGATGTTGGCAATACTTTCGCGCCAGCGAACCATGCCCGTCACCTGATCGACCAACTGGCTACGTATCGTATCGGGATCGCTCGTCGGCTCGGCGGTAACATTTGCAAACAGCGGGACGACGGGACGGTCTAAGGTCACTGCTCCGAGGGCGTCGGCCATTACATCGGCGGCAGGTTTCATCAGCGCACAGTGGAAAGGCGCCGATACGGGCAAGAGAATGGCCCGCTTTGCTCCCATCTCCTTTGCGATCTGAACGGCGCGATCGATTGCCTCCTTCGCGCCGGAGATCACGACCTGCGAGGGATCGTTGTCGTTCGCGACGCTGCACACCTGCCCTTGGGCGGCACGTTCCGCGATCTTCTTGGCAAGTGCGAGATCGGAACCAAGAAGCGCGGCCATCGCACCTTGTCCATCGGGCACAGCCTGTTGCATCGCCGCGCCGCGCGTGCGCAGAAGCCTTGCGGTCGTCACGAGATCAAAGGAGCCGGCCGCGCACAACGCCGAATATTCGCCGAGACTGTGGCCGGCGACGAAGCTTGCGTGCTTCTTGAGATCGATGCCGGCGTCGGAAGTGAGCACACGCATGACCGCAAGCGAGTGCGCCATGATCGCGGGCTGCGCATTTTGGGTAAGCTTAAGCTCGTCATCGGGCCCCTCGCGCATCAGCCGGAAAAGATTCTGGTCCAGGG
>DASRBJ010000048.1:0-3112 GCA_035653695.1 Sphingomicrobium sp. | reverse complement strand
TGCTTGCGCTTGTCGAACCGCAAAGTTCGAGCGTCGCCGGCGGCGCCTTCATGACCTATTTCGATGCCCGAACCGGAAAAACAACCGTCTATGACGGGCGGGAAGTCGCACCGGCGCAGGCCGCTTCCACGATGTTCCTCGACGGCGCGGGCAAGCCATTGCCGTTCAATACCGCGGTCTTGAGCGGTCGTGCGACGGGCGTACCCGGCGTCCTCAAGATGCTCGAACTTGCCCATCGCGAGCATGGCAAGCTGCCCTGGAACAGTCTTTTTGGCGACGCCGAGAGGACCGCCGACCAAGGCTTCATTGTCTCCCCTCGGCTCGCGCGCATGATCCACGGGCATTATGCGGAAAATAGCGCGCCGGACGTTCGTCGCTATTTCTCGAAGCCCGACGGATCCCTTCTCAATGCCGGCGACATGCTTGTAAACAAGCCGTACGCCGAATTCCTTCGGCGTCTCGCGTCGAATGGAGTAGCAGCGCTCTACGCGGGCTCCACCGCCGCCAAGATCGTTGCCCGAACGCATGACGCACCGCTCGGCGGGACGATGACCCTAGCCGATCTTTCGAAATATCGCCCCATCAAGCGCGAAGCGCTTTGCGGGCCGTTTAATATTTATCTCTTGTGCACGACGCCGCCGCCTGGAAGCGGCGTCGGACTTATTCAACTTATGATGATCCTCGATCGAACCGACATTGCGCGGAGGGGACCCGGCGACGCTCAAGCTTGGTACCTTTTTGCCGAGGCGAGTCGGCTGATGGACGCCGGTCGCGACAAGTTCGTTGGCGATCCCGCTTTCGTTGACGTTCCTGTCCGCGGGATGATCGATCGCGCTTATGTTGATTCCCGTGCCGCGTTGATCGGTCCCGCTGCCGGACCACCACCAAGCGCCGGAACGCCCCCTGGTGCACGCCTTGCCGGAGCGGACGCAACGATCGATCCTACCGGAACGACACATCTCATCGTGCGCGACGCGCAAGGAAACGTCGTCTCGATGACAACAACCGTCGAGAGCATTTTCGGGACCGGCCGGATGGTTGACGGCTTCTTCCTCAACAACCAGCTCACCGATTTTTCATTCAGTCCCACAGACGAGAAGGGCCGACCGGTCGCCAATGCCGTGAGAGCCGGCAAGCGCCCCCGCTCGTCGATGGTCCCATCGATCCTCTTGACGCGTGACAGACGATTTGCCGGAGCAATCGGATCCGCGGGTGGAAATGCGATTCTCGCCTACGTCGCAAAATGCCTCGTCGCCGCGGTTGATTGGCATGAACCGATGAGCAAGGCACTTGCCGATCCCAATCTGGTCGCTCGCGGATCCAATTTTCAGGGCGAGGTTGGCAAATTTTCGCCTGCTGTGCTCGCTGGTCTTCGTCAACGTGGAATCGATCTGAGGCCTGGCCAGGGCGAGGATTCGGGCGTGACGGCCGTACTCGTGCGCGGTGGGAAAATTGATGGCGCTGCCGATCCACGGCGCGAAGGCGTGGTGCTTACGCTTCCCCGCTAGCTTTTTCGGCCCCGACGGCCTCGGCGATATTGGCGAATCCCTCGCGCGCGATAATCTGCGCGAGCTCGTTGGTGATCCGCTTCGCTATGGCCGGGCCTTCGTAAACCATCGCGGTGTAGAGCTGCACCAGGCTTGCTCCGGCACGGATCCGCTCGAATGCGTCCTTTGCTGTGGAGATGCCGCCTGCGCCGATCAACGGCATTTCTCCGCCACTCGCACGACGGAAATTGCGCAGACAGTTTAGAGCCAGTTGTCTTAGCGGAACGCCCGACAAGCCTCCTGCTTCGCTCGCGAACGGCGACTTCAGCGGCGGTCGCGAGACAGTCGTGTTGGACACGATGATTGCATCGATCTTGTGGTCGAGGGCGGAACGGACAATGCGTTCCGAGTCCCTCGCATCGAGATCGGGAGCGACCTTGAGGAAGACGGGCTTCTTCAGTCGAAGCTGTTCAACGGACGCAAGGAGTTCGCGAAGTGCACTCTCGTCCTGCAGCCCGCGAAGACCGGGAGTGTTAGGCGAGCTGATGTTGATCGTAAGATAGTGGCTTACTGGTGCCATCGCTCGCAAGCCGCCTAGGTAATCGTCGATGCGATCAACACTATCCTTGTTCGCACCAACGTTAACGCCAACGATGCCACGGAGGTGTGGGATCTGTCTCAGCCTTGAATAAGCTTCCGCCTGTCCTTGGTTGTTAAACCCCATGCGATTGATCACGGCGCGATCTTCCTTGAGGCGGAAAAGGCGCGGTGTCGCATTACCTTGCTGGGCGCGGGGCGTTAGCGTGCCGACTTCTACAAACCCAAAGCCCAACGCAAGCATCTGCCGCGGGACTTCGGCATCCTTGTCAAAGCCCGCCGCGAGGCCGATTGGGGTGGGGAAGTCGATCCCCGCGACACGGATTTTTAGTGATTGTGAGAAACTGGGCGGCCTTTGCGGTGGAACTAGCCGGAGAAGGTTGATTGTGTGGCGGTGGGCACGTTCCGGGTCCATCGCAAATGCCAAGGGGCGAAGGAGCGGATAAAAACGCACCATTGCGTTCCGCCTTGCAACTGGCCCGTTGTCAAACTAAATCCGACTGGAAAGCTCCGAATTAACTATTATGCGCCTCACTCACCTCGCCGATTACGCGGTCGTTCTAATGACTGCCGCCGCGCGTCGGCCTTTAACGGCGAGACTTAGCGCGACTGAGCTTGCTTCCGAGACCGGTGTTCCTCTTCCGACGGCACAGAAGCTCATGGGGCAACTAGCCTCGTATGGACTATTGCGAAGCGCGCGGGGCGTGGGTGGCGGCTTTTCGCTTGCGAAAGCGGCAAGCGACATCAGCCTTGCGGATATTGTGGAGGCCGTCGAAGGCCCAATCGCGATGACTGTTTGCTCGGACGGTCGCACAATCTGTGCGCTTGATGCCCACTGCCGAGTAAAGCCGCACATGGGTGTGGTTGGCAACGCCGTCCGCGGTGCTCTTGGCGCCGTCAGGCTAACGGAGCTCGCACGTTGACTGACACGGTTCGAAATCGCGAGGCTCATGAAGCCGCCGAGAAGCTCGCCGATTATGAGTGGGGCTTCGTGTCCGACGTCGAGCAGGAATTTGCTCCCAGAGGGC
>DASRBJ010000047.1:0-8632 GCA_035653695.1 Sphingomicrobium sp. | reverse complement strand
ATCGAAACGGCGATTTATCAACAAGTTAAAAGGAATCCCTGTGCCAACTCGAAAGGATGTACTGGCTGCCGCCGAACGAATTGCCGCCGAAGTGCAGCAAACGCCGCTTATCGAAAGTGAGGTCGACGGCGTGCGAGTCTGGCTCAAGTGCGAGTGTCTTCAGACCGGTGGCGCGTTTAAGCTTCGCGGTGCCGCCAACCGCCTCTTGCAGTTGTCGGAAGCCGAGCGGGCTCGAGGAGTTGTTGCCTTTTCTTCCGGCAATCATGCGCGCGGTGTTGCAATTGCTGCGCGGCGTCTCGGCATGAAGGCGATCATTGTGATGCCCGCTGACGCTCCCGAGGTAAAAGTGGACGGCACCCGCCGCGAGGGAGCAGAGATCGTCCTTTATGACCGCCGGCGCGAAAGTCGCGAGGAGATCGCCGCGCGCATCGCAAATGAGACTGGCGCAACGGTCGTTCCAAGTTTCGATGACCCTGCAATCGTAGCCGGGCAGGGCACAGCGGGACTCGAAATCGTCGAGCAACTTGGTCGTTCACCGAGCCGAATCGTCATACCTTGTGGCGGCGGTGGTCTTGCGTCCGGAATCGCGCTGGCGGTCCCAGACGCACAGATCGTCATCGTCGAGCCAGAAGGATGGGATGACATGGCGCGTTCTCTTGAGCGTGGCGAGATCGTGTCCGTCCCGTCGGACGCTCCAAATACCATGTGCGACGCGCTGCAGACGCCGCGTGTCTCGCCCATTACCTTCGGAATCCTGAGCGAGCGGAATGCCGAGGCGCTCTCCGTCAACGACGGCGAAGCAGCAGATGCGATGCGCTTTGCTTGGGAGAGGCACGGGCTTGTGGTTGAACCCGGCGGTGCGGTCGCGCTCGCGGCGCTTACGTCCGGAAAGCTTCCTGCTCAGCCCGACACAGTCGTGGTTCTTTCGGGAGGCAATGTTGACCCAGCGCTCCACGCGCGGATTGTCGGCTCGCGTGACTAGGCGACGTTCCGCGTTTTATATTCGCCGGGCTCAAGATGTGCCGGGCTTGAGCGTTCGACGACCTTCGTCAGTTCTTCGAGCTCAGCCGCGAGCGTCTTGAGTTCGGCGGCAAGAAAGCGGCGTTCGTTCTCGGCAACCGCTTCGGAGGCATCAATGAGCGTCTCAAGCATCATTGCTATGCACGGCAAGATCGTTTCCTCGATCCGCTCAAACGCCTCATCGAGACGTACATGCTGCTCGGCTGCGCCCATGCATCCATGTCGCTCAACTTTGGTTAAGTCTTTGTGAAATCGTACGGGTGGATGGATAATTTCTCGGACGCTGCGCTTGCAATCGCAATAATCGCCGGATTCCTGCTTCTCGGTGGCGGAGCCAAGCTCGCGTTCGAGCGTCAGACGAGGGTGCGAGGCATTCTCATGATGGTCGCGGCCCTCGTCATCGTCATGAACGTGATGATCTGGACGGTATAGCCGGTTTGATGGGATCCGTCGCCAGCCGCATGTCGAGATAATCGTCGACCGATTTCATGAGCAGATCAAGCTCGTTCGCGAAGAAGTGATTCGCGCCGGGGATCACGTCATGGTGGATGGTGATGTGGCGCTGAGTTCGCAACTTGTCGACGAGCTTCTGAACGGCGCCTGGAGTGACGACTTCGTCGGCTTCGCCCTGAATGATGATTCCGGACGAGGGACAAGGTGCGAGAAAGCTGAAATCATACATGTTGGCTGGAGGCGCGATCGAAATGAATCCGCGAATCTCGGGCCGGCGCATCAACAGTTGCATGCCTATCCAGGCGCCAAAACTTACACCCGCGACCCAGGTGGTTTCCGCTTCGGGGTGGATCGATTGTACCCAGTCAAGTGCACTCGCAGCGTCGCTCAATTCGCCAATGCCGTTGTCGAACAGCCCCTGGCTCTTGCCGACACCGCGAAAATTGAACCTCAGAGTCGCAAAGCCTCGTTTCACGAAGGTCTGGTAGAGAAGCTGCACGATCTTGTTGTTCATCGTGCCGCCCGCTTGTGGATGCGAGTGCAGGATGAGGGCTACAGGCGCTCGCGGTCGAGTGCCGGGGTGGAAACGTCCTTCGAGGCGTCCCTCGGGTCCAGGAAAAATGACTTCGGGCATGAAAGCGATGGTGCTCTTAAACTAAGGTGCCGCTGCACGGGTGCGCAGCGGCCTACGCTCCTATATAGGGACGAGCAATCATGTGGCAATTGTCAGGAAAGTGGCCGTTTTGAGCCGAAGTGGAAGAGTCTATCTCGACCATGCCGCAACGACGCCCGTTCTTGCAGAAGCACGAGTGGCGATGGCCGACGCCCTCGAACGATGGGCAAATCCAAGTTCGCCGCACGCGGACGGACGCAGGGTACGAGCAGCGCTCGACGAATCGCGTCGGTTGTTCGCGACGTTGCTGGACTGGCGGCATGACGTCATTCTCACGTCGGGGGCGAGCGAAGCGATCAACATCGCCGGTGCGCGCGCGAAGGTCGGCAAGCGGCTCGTTAACCCGACCGAGCATGAGGCCGTAATCGCTGCGATGGGACCGGACGCCGCGCTTCTTCGGGTCGGGCAAAACGGTCTTGTCGACCTCGATCATTTAAAAGCGCAGCTGTCGGAAGGTCCGGCACTGGTTGCGGTGCAGCTCGTGAACAATGAAACGGGTGTCGTCCAGCCGATCCACGAAATCCAGGCTCTAGTACGGGAAACAGGATCATTGCTGCTCGTTGACTGCGCTCAGGCAGCCGGCAAGATCGTTCTTCCCGACGCAGATTTCATCGCGATATCAAGCCACAAGTTCGGCGGCCCGCCAGGCGTTGGAGCGCTCCTCGTTTGTGATCTCGCACAACTTGAGCCAACCGGCGGCCAGGAGCGTGGCTATCGTCGTGGAACCGAGAATTGGCCGTCGCTCGAAGGAATGGTTGCCGCATTGCGAACCGGTGCGTTCATGGCGGAAATGCCCCGTCTTGCACGGTTGCGTGCAACACTTGAGCAAGAGATCGAGGCCGGCGGCGGCATTGTCATCGCGCGCGACGCACCTCGCATTGCAACGATCGGTGCCTACGCATTGCCCGAGCTCGAAAGTGCAAGTCAGCTGGTACAGCTGGATCTTGCAGGCATTTCGGTATCGGCGGGAAGTGCCTGTTCGTCGGGATCGATGAAACAAAGCCACGTACTTGCGGCCATGGGTTTGCCCAGCGGGATAGTGCGCTCGGTGATAAGGGTGAGCTTTGGTCCTTCGACGACTGAGCGCGATACGGAACAATTCGTTTCTGAGTGGTGCCGCATTGCGGCCCGGGCGAAGCGGACGGCGGCGTGATCTATCTCGATTACCAAGCAACGACGCCCGTTGCTCCCGAGGTCGCAAGTGCGATGCAGCCGTGGATCGAGGAACGATTTGCCAATCCTCATTCTCCCTCACGCTGGGGACATGAGGCGGCTGCCGCCATCGAATTCGCCCGTAAGCAGATCGAAAAGGCGCTCGGTTTCAAGGGAGGTGGCATTGCCTTCACCGGCAGTGCCACCGAAGCCATTAACTGGGCACTCAAAGGTACGGTTGAGAAAGAGCGTGGCAACGGTCGATCCCGAGTAATCACCCTTGCAACCGAGCATGCTGCCGTGCTCGACAGTTGCGAGTGGCTTGCGGAGCAAGGCGTCGATCTAACCGTTCTTCCAGTACAATCGAACGGGCGCCTGGATCTTGATCTGCTTGCTCGCGAGCTCGATGAGCGAGTCCTGCTAGTCTCGGTGATGATGGTGAATAACGAAATCGGCGTCACCCAGTCGATCTCGGAAATTGCCGACATGGCCCATCGCAACGGCGCCATTGTCTTCTGCGACGCGGTCCAGGCCTTTGGCCGCTTGGACCTCTCGACCGGTCCGGACCTGGTCGCGATCTCGGCGCACAAGATTCACGGCCCAAAGGGGATCGGTGCCTTGTGGATGAAAAAGGGCAAGGAACCGGCCGCACTTATCCATGGGGGCGGCCAAGAGCAGGGGCTTCGGTCGGGCACTCTGTCGCCCGAACTATGCGTCGGTTTCGGCGCTGCCGCAAATCTCGCTAACGAGCGAGCAACGCGCGACCTTGATCATGTCCAGCGTCTGTGGACCGCGGCACTGGACTCATTGGGCCCCCGTTGGATAGTCAACGGATGCACCCAATGCCGTTACCATGGAAACTTAAATATTCGGCGGGAAGGCCTTGATGCGGCGCGACTAGTTGCCGATCTTCGCGACATTGCTTTTTCGCTCGGCAGTGCTTGCGCGAGCGGTTCCGGGCGCCCGAGCCATGTGCTTCGGGCACTTGGGCTTGACTATCGCGAAGCCCGCTCCTCGATCCGCCTCGGATTTGGTCGATACACGAAGCACAATGAGCTTGTTGAGGCCTGTGAGCGCATCGCGGCAGCCGCCGTCGAGCAGGAGAAGCTCGACGCGTGATCCGAGTACGTTTTTTGCGGGCCGACGGTAGTCTCGACAAGGAAGTGGACGCAGCGCCCGGTCAGCGGCTGCTCGACGTTGCATGGTCCGCGCGCGAACCGCTCGAGGGGGCATGCGAGGGAGTCATGGCCTGTTCGACTTGCCACGTCATTGTCGACAATAGTGATTTTGAGGAACTTCCGCCGCCGAGCGAGGAGGAGGAGGACCTTCTCGACCTCGCATCACATGCGACACGCACATCCCGGCTTGCCTGCCAGATCATACTCACTGACGAGATGAAGTCACTGACCGTTCGGATCCCGCCCGAAGCGAGAAACTGGATGGGTCGCTAAAGCTGGGGCTCAGGGGGAAGAGCGCTTTCATCAACCTCTTTGGACTTCTCAGGTGCGTTCGGAGCAGGCGGCGGCGCCGGCCTTATTCTCTCGACGTCGGCAAGTGTCAGGTAACCCTTATGATCAAGATCGAGCGCAAGGAAGCGCTGGTCCGCTGCTTGGCGGAACTCGGCAAGTGAGACGCCGCGATTGAAGTCGGCGTCCGCGGCGACCACGGGTTCGGGCAAGTCGAGCAAACCATATTTGCCAGCACCCTGGTGAGGATCCTCGCCCCCACGCACGAAATGCGGCGATCGACCGGCGTCGTCCCCGCCGCCTCGGCGATGACCGCCACCGCCACGTCCACCCCCTCGACCTTCATGGCGACCGCCGGAACTTTCCTGCGTTCCACTATCGAGCGACGCGAAGGCGAAACGCTCGGTGGTACGAATCTCTGGAGCGATGACGTTCTCGTAGCGCGTGATTTCGTCGGGATCGATTTCGCCGTCATGGTTGACGTCAAGCAAGGCGAAAAACCGCTCGGCGTCCTGCTGCATCTCCTCCATCGTCAGCCGACCATCATGGTTCCTGTCAGCCTGCTCGAACCAGTCGGCAAGTGTGTCGTCGTCGCGGGACTTCGACCGAAATGGCTCGCCCATTGGGCTGATGAATAGACGTCGCGGATGGCGCGGCCCGGACACAGGTGCGACGGGTGCATGAGCGGCAGGCACGGCGCTGGACATCTGGGCCAACGAAAGGAGCATTGATGCTAGAACCATGGCGGAAATGAAGCGCTCGCAAACCTTGCTCTCAGGTGAACCAGATTGTGAATCGCTGCAATGTTTGTCCTACTTACGGCTGCTTCGGGACGGGGTTACCGAGGCGATCGTCCCACTCGGACGCGCCATGTCCACGACGAGCGGCTGCATCCTGCAACTGTCGACGCAAGACCTCCAGTTGTTCGAGCGTGATCTTTCCCTGATGCCCGGTGTCGAGAAGCCGAAATCGCTCGATCGCCGCTTGCCTGAACTCCTCGAGAGAAATTGCTCGATTGAAGTCTGAATCGGCCGCCGCGACGGGTTCCGGGATATTGAGAAGCCCGTAACGAGCGGCTCCTTGAAGCGCACCGTTCAGCCCGAGCGCCGAGTCGCCGTCGTCGCTGCGCCGGTGGCGCTTACCGCGCAAATCCTCGTCATTGCCATTCGCGGCCGCGAGCGGGACGGCCTCGCCGGGACGTCGCCTCGTTCGAGAGTTCACCTGGATTTCGGGCGCAACGTCCCATTCGTAATGGTTGAGTTCGTCCGGGTCGATTTGGCCGTCGTGATTTGTGTCGAGCGTTGCAAAGAAGCGCTCCGCGTCGGCGACCATCTCGTCGACCGTAAGTTTCCCATCGTTGTTTCGATCGGCCTTCCGAAACCATGCGGCGAGCGTGTCGTCGCTGGTCGAATGGGCTCGGAATGGCTCGCCCATGGGACTGATGAACGGCGCCCACGGGTGCGCGGTCACCGTGATTGGCGACTCTTCCTGAACGGGCTTGGCGCCGAGTGCGGCAATCGCAATTAGAGGAAGCGCGACATTCATTAGGTCGAAGGGCCTTCGCCGATCACCCTGAACGACCAATGAAGGCAGGGCGCGCGAGCAACTTGCGCGCGCGAACTCGTTATCCCATATGCGCGTTCGGAAGTCGGCGGACGGCATTGTCGCCAACCTGGTCAGGTCCGGAAGGAAGCAGCCACAACGATTTCGTGCCGGGTCGTCGGCTTCCACCTCCTTCCAGGTTGTCGAATTGCCCCCTACAAACGGGGCTTGCCATCAGCGAGAGCTCCAGCGCGAATTGTTCGAGGTTGGCTTTTGCGGTGATCGCGAAACATCCTAAACGATCGGCAATGGACGACTTCGAATCGCCTGGTCTCGGCCTCGACACCCCTGAACAGCCCCAAAAGGCGGTAAGCGGCTCAGCGTACCGTGTCCTCGCTCGCAAATATCGCCCGCAGACTTTCTCTCAGTTGATCGGCCAGGACGCGATGGTGAAGACGCTCGCCAATGCCATCGAACGCGGCCGAATAGCGCATGCCTTTCTTCTCACCGGCGTGCGGGGCGTCGGCAAGACGTCAACGGCGCGGCTGATTGCGAAGGCACTCAACTGCATTGGTCCCAACGGGGATGGAGGGCCGACGATCAGCCCTTGTAATGTGTGTGAACCGTGCCGCGCAATTGCGGAGGGACGGCACATCGACGTCATCGAGATGGATGCGGCCAGCCACACGGGCATCGACGACATTCGCGAGATCATCGACGCCGTTCGCTACGCATCGGTGAGTGCGCGTTACAAGATCTACATCATCGACGAAGTGCACATGCTTTCCAAAGCAGCATTCAACGCGTTGCTGAAGACTCTTGAGGAACCACCTGAGCATGTGAAATTCCTGTTTGCGACGACCGAAGTGAACAAGGTGCCGGTCACCGTGCTTTCGCGCTGCCAGCGATTCGACCTTCGTCGGATACCGGCCGAAAAGCTTGCCGGGCACTTCGCCGAGGTATCGCGCGCCGAAGAGGTTAACGTCGACCCTGAAGCGCTGGCGATGATCGCCCGCGCTGCCGAAGGCTCGGCGCGCGATGGACTGTCGATTTTGGACCAGGCGATTGCCCACGGCGCTGGAACCGTGACCGCCGAACAAGTGCGGGACATGCTCGGGCTTGCCGACCGCGGTCGCATTCGTGATCTGCTTCAACTGGTGCTGACGGGCGATTCGAACGGTGCCTTGATCGCGCTCGATGAAGCACACTCGCTCGGCATAGATCCGGCTCAGCTCCTGCGGGGCCTCATGGAAAGCCTGCACAGTGCAACGCGGGCAAAAGCCGGCGCGAAAGCCGACGCCCTGCAGAGCGCCGAGGAACGCGAAACAGCGTCCGCAATGGCCCGGCAGCTATCATGGAGCACCATCCACCGCCTTTGGCAGATGCTGTTGAAAGGCCTCCAGGACGTGGCGGTGGCGCCGGACCCGCGCGAAGCGGCAGAAATGGCGCTCTTGCGACTCATTCATGCAGCAGAACTTCCTGACCCGGCATCGCTCATCGAAAAGCTAAGCGGCAATTCGGCCTTGGAAGCTGCTTCCTTGACGCCGAAACCGACGGCCAGTGGCGCTGTCTCGAGGCTGCCGAGCGACTTTGCAGGACTGGTCCAGGCGCTTGAGCAAAGCGGCAAGCATTTGCTGGCGCAGCAGCTCCACGACCAGGTTGGGCTCGTGCGCTATGCACCGCCCGAGCTCGTCCTCAAACCTATGCGGCCGCTCGGCCCTGACTGGTCTCGCGATCTTGCAACAGCCCTGAAGTCAGCAACCGGCGCGACCTGGCAAGTATCACTGTCCAACGAGGCTGGCGAACCTTCGCTTCTCGATCAGGAGAAAATTGCCGCTGAACGCGTTCGCGCGGATGTCCTGAACGATCCGAACGTCCGGGCCGTGATGGACGCGTTCCCCGGTTCCGAGCTTGAAACCTACCCAAATAGAGGCGCCTGATATGCCCGAACTGCCTGATTTCGACGAAATCATGAAAATGGCGCAGAACGCCCAGAACGAACTGCAAAAGGCGCAGGACAATCTCGATCGGATCGAGGTCGAGGGCTTGGCCGGTGGCGGGATGGTGAAGGTTCGAGCCACCGCCAAAGGGCGCATTCTTGCGGTCGATATAGACGAAACCCTCCTGCAGCCGTCGGAAAAGACGATGGTCGAGGACCTCGTTGCGGCGGCAATCAACGACGCACGGGCAAAAGCCGATGCCGCAGCGGCTGGCGAAATGCAAAAAATGCAGAGCAGTCTGCCACTTCCACCGGGATTCAAACTGCCGTTCTAACCCTTGCGATCCGGCATTTTTGAGTCATGATGCCGGGTCTTTTGGGGAGGCG
>DASRBJ010000046.1:0-4067 GCA_035653695.1 Sphingomicrobium sp. | reverse complement strand
GCCAATCATCGGCGTGCGCAAGACGTCCACGGCTTCGGCAATGCCGGAGCTGGCTCCCGAAGTTGGCAGCTCGATCGGTGCATAACCGACGGTCCGCGCAATGGAGCCCACGACAGCCCTCGCCGCGGGCAGGTCGAGCGCCGTCCTTGTTGCAATGGACGCGCCGGGGTCCCACTCGATCTTCACGATTTTTGGGTGCGCCAAGCGCGTTTGCATGTCGGGCGTGCTTCGCACGATGTACCAACCCAACCTGTTCAAGTCCGCTTCGACGAGCTGACGCACGCGAACCGGCGTTTCGCCCTGGGCGAGGCGGATGTCGAACGAAGCGAACCCCTCGGGAGCAATTGCATTTGCAGCGTTCGGTCCTTCGTCGCCGACGTGGATTGAGCGCACGTTCAACGTCGGCTTGAGATAACCTTCGGCGAGCCGCGCCGGCCCGATATTTTGGGCCAAGCCGAGTTTCTGCTTAAGTTCAGCCTCTATCGGCGGCATTGCTGCTATCGCGGCCTCGTCTGCTGCCGTGGGCGGCGTCACATCATCATAGATGCCCGGGATGAGAATTCGTCCATCCTCATCGCGCAAGCTCGCAATGAGCCTTGCTAACATAACCGACGGGCTCGGGGCGAAACTACCATAATGGCCATCGTGGAGCGGATTAATCGGACCGTAGACCGTCAGCGCAAAGCCGACGATGCCGCGATTGCCAAACGCTACCATTTGTCGGCCGCTCTGATGCATGGGGCCGTCGCCCATGATCAGTGCGTCGGCTTTCAAGAGGTCGCGATTCTGTTGAACGATCGTTCCAAAATGCGGCGAGCCCTGCTCCTCTTCGCCCTCGTATAATAGCTTGATGTTTACGGATGGCTGGATCCCATTGGCCTTGAGCGCATCAAAGGCCGAGATTAGCGCCTGGATCGACGCTTTATCGTCACCCGATCCGCGCGCGTAGAGCCGCAAGTCCGGATCTATCGGTCGGGCGAGGGCCTTCCAATCGACCGGCTTCGCTTCGGGAAGCGCGGTCCGTACGGACGGCGCGAACGGGTTGATGAGCCAGCCTTTCTGAGAGATCGGCTGGCCGTCATAATGGGCATAGAAAAGAATCGTCCGCTTCGCCCCGGGCGTGTCCAGTTCCGCGAAGACGGACGGCGGCGTTCCTGGCCCTGCTGAGAGAATTCGCGTTGCAAATCCGCGCTCCTTGAGCTCGGCTTCGATGTAAGCCGCGTTCCGTTCAACGTCCGCGAGCTTCGTCGCGACGTTCGGGAGCGAGAGGAAGGTTGTGAAGGCGGTAAGGATCGCTTTCTCATGCGCCTGCCGCCAAGCGCGAACACGATTGTTGGGTGATGCTGCCGTGGCAGGATGCGCGAGCGCCAGTGTTGCGAGAATTGCTGCGAGGGATCTTCGAACATGCCGCGCGCTCCGTCGACCTACTGTCATGGATACTCCGTTTGCCTCGTTTCGAACGAAACAGGGACTATCCAAAGGAAAAACGCAAGTACGCTCCATGGCTAATCGCAATTGCGCTGCCGACCATATTCTTGATCAGCGGAAACGAGTAATCGGAGCGGCATCAACGCAGCCGATCGGTTCTCCCTTCAAGAGCGATCACCGCACTGGACGGGCGCCGTCGTCGGACATATCGTTCCACTTGGTTTCAGGCGCGAGAGGGCGCAATGAGGCTGGCTATCGGGTTAGCAGTAGCAACCTTGAGCTCGATGAGTGGACAACCAGGCATATCCCAATCGCCAGGATCGATTGCGCCCAATGCAGCCGCGGCCAGTCGCGGCGCTAGCATTCCGCCGGAAATCGAAAAGTGCCTTTACGGCGACCACTATGGTTGTGTGCTAACCTTGCGGAAAGACCGGGAGCGACTAAGCCCAGCCGCGAGACGGTGCATCGAGGACCTCGAAGTGCAAGGCATGGATGATTCGCATCCCATCGCAACACCAGAGTGCCGCGACCTTGTTCTCGGGCGATAATCAACCGAGCAATCGCTTGTTACTTTCCTGAAGAATCCGAATTTTCCCTCGCCGCTGCCGACAAAGGCGCAAGCATAAAAAGTGACGTGCCGATGCCCGATCACGTCGAACCTGTTAGCAGTCGCTCAATGATCGCATTAGCTCCGATCCGATGGATCACTGCGGTGACCGCATTCGCACTTGCAATACCAGCATTCGCCGCAGCGCCGAGAGACAATGATCCAGCATCACTCGTAAATCCCTTCATCGGCACTACCAATGGCGGAAACGATTTTCCCGGCGCGGTTATGCCATTCGGCATGGTGTCGTTCAGCCCGGAGGAAACGCCGCTGCCGGGTAGCCGTCTCGTCGTTGCGGCTCCCGGGGGCTATGAGTCGCGCTCAAACGGCGTCCGCGGCTTTGGATTGGCCCACGTATCCGGCAGCGGATGCGCCGGTGCCGGCGGCGACGTTCCAATCATGCCCGTGACGAATGAGATCAAAAGTTCGCCATCAGCAGCCGGTGCAGCGAATATTTATACGGCCTTCATCGACCACAGAAAGGAGGCGGCGAGTCCCGGCGCTTATAGTGTCGAGCTTGGCAATGGCATGGGCGTCGAGCTCGCGGCGACCGAGCGAACAGGGACTGCGCGATTCACTTTTCTAGCGGGCAAGCCCGCGAACCTCCTCTTTCGAACGTCGGACACGGAAGTGGGTTCAAGTAACGCGACGATCCAGATCGATGTCCTGCATCGGACGATCACCGGCAGCGTCACGAGCGGCAATTTCTGCGGCTATCTCTCGCCCGATCGGCAGCAAAGTTATTATACGCTCTATTTCGTTGCAGTCTTCGACCAGGACTTTGCCGTTGGCGGAACGTGGGTCGATGACGCACTGAAGCCGGGCGCTACAAAAGCGGGTGGCGGAACCGGCTACGGGCATGACGGATTTCCCGTTCCTGGGAAGGGCTCCGGCGGCTGGATCAGCTTTGATCCAACCAAGGCGCCAATCGTCACCATGCGGATCGGCATTTCCTATGTTGATGCGGACGGCGCGCGAGCGAACCTTCTCCGCGAAAATCCAGCTGGTCAGTCTCTCGAGGAAACGCGATCAAAAGCGCGTGCAGCGTGGAACGACCAACTAGGGCGGATCAAGATTCGCGGCGGGACAGGCGACGAGCGTACCGTCTTCATGACGGCGCTATATCATTCGCTGATCGATCCCAGCCTCTATAGCGACGTGGATGGCCGCTACCGTGGCATGGACGGCCGAGTGCATCAGTTAGCCGGCAAGCAACGATCGCAATATGCGAACTTCTCGGGCTGGGACGTCTATCGCTCGCAGCTCCAGCTCGTCACGTTGCTCGACCCGAAGGTTGGCTCCGACATCGCACAGTCGCTCTTGAACCAGGCGTCACAATATGGTGGGCAGTGGGACCGCTGGACGCATCTAACCGGTGCGACGGGCGTAATGAACGGCGACCCAGCTGCACCGGCCATTGCCGCGATCTACGCCTTTGGTGGCCGTGAGTTCAATCTCAACGATGCTTACCGTTCGCTGGTGCAAGCGGCGACAGTGCCTACGGCAAAGGACCTCAGCCGCGCTGGATGTCCGGTGATGTGCGTCGGTGAGCGTCCCGGCCTCGATTCGTGGCTTAAGCTCCACTACCTGCCAATCGGCGCGCCCGGCTGGGGATCGGCTGCCGACACCTTGGAACTGGCTGCAGCCGATTTTGCCATCGCACAGCTCGCCCGCGTCGTCGGTGACCGGCAGAACGAGCGCCGGTTTCTTGATCGGTCAGGCTGGTGGCGCAATCTCGTGAAGCCGCACTCGGGCTATATCGAACCACGCGCGGCCGACGGCGCTTGGCCCGCTTTTGACCCCGCATCGGACGATGAGTTCGTCGAAGGAAGCGGCGCTCAATATCGCTGGATGGTTCCGTTTGATGCCGCGGGATTGTTTGAGGCAATCGGCGGACGCGACAAGGCGCTCGCGGCGCTCGACGCCTTCTTTCACCAACCCGATGGCGGCTGGGCCGTGACGAAAGCAGGACCGCTCCATGCGGAGCTCGACAATGAGCCGTCAATCGGCTCACCGTGGCTGTACGATTTCG
>DASRBJ010000045.1:0-2673 GCA_035653695.1 Sphingomicrobium sp. | reverse complement strand
GTCCTGAAGGCCCCCGATGGCGCGGCGGTGAAATTGTCGTTTCCCATCGGTACGGGTTGCTGATCCGCGATGAGGTAATTGGACACGACCCACCCCATTGTGGCGAGAGTGGAGTCGAGCATGGAGACGTCGATGAAGCAGCCCTCGCCCGTTGCGCGCTGCCGAACGAGCGCGCTCGCAATCGCGAACGCTGCCGTGATGCCGCCGATGCTGTCGCAGACGGGGTACCCGACGCGCAGCGGCGCGCTCTCGCCGTCGCCGGTGATGCTCATGACCCCGGACAGTCCCTGAACGATCTGGTCATAGGCGGGCGCAGCGCGCATTGGCCCTTCCTGGCCGAACCCCGAAATGGCACAGAAGATCAGCTTCGGATTCACAGTCTTAAGTTCGTCGTAGCCAACAGCTAACCGGGCCATGACGCCCGGACGGAAGTTCTCGACGAGCACGTCAGCGGTCGCAACCAAGCGCCGAAGTGCGTCCTTGCCCTCATCCGACTTGAGGTTGATCGTGACTGATTTCTTGTTCGCATTTTGCGCGAGGAATGAAGCACCCATAAGCTCAGCGCTAAGTTCAGGTGAGGCACCTAGCTGTCGAGCGAGATCACCAGTGCGAGGTGTTTCTACCTTTATGACTTCGGCACCAAGCAGCGCCAACTGGTAGGCGCAGAATGGCCCAGCAAGCACGTTGGTCAAATCGAGGACACGAACGTCTTGGAGGAGCATGGCTCAGCGCCTGATGAAGGGGTTCGGCACGTCAAGGTCGCTCGAAAGCCAAACCGTTTTCACGTCCAGATAGTCTTTGATGGCATCGGGCCCGGACTCGCGGCCGATGCCTGAGCGCTTGAAGCCGCCGAACGGCGACGTGAAACTCGTCGCGCGGTAATTGTTGACGTAGATCGTTCCAGCCTTGAGGTGCTCGGTAACGTACATCGTGCGCTTGAGACTTTGCGTCCAAACGCCTGCTGCAAGACCATAGGCGATATCGTTGCCGATTTGCACGGCATCCTGCTCGTCCTTAAATCGGATCACCGAAAGCACAGGCCCGAACACCTCTTCCTGGGCTATTCGCATTCTATTGTGTACATCCGTGAAGATCGTCGGCTCGATGAATTGGCCAGCCCCAATGTCGGCGCGCACATTGCCGCCATAGGCGAGTTTGGCCCCCTCCTGTTTCGCGATGTCGATATACGAAAGAATTTTCTCAAACTGCGGCCTTGTCGCGACTGGACCGATTTGCGTCGAAAGGTCCGCGGGATCGCCGATCTTTGCATCTTTAACGAAGTCGACGAGCCGTCGAATCAGCTCATCGTGGATGCTGTCCTGTACGAGGAGCCGCGACCCTGCCTGGCATGTCTGCCCTGTGGCCGCGAAAATGCCCGACACGACGCCCTTCACTGCTTGGTCGAGATCGGCATCGTCAAAGACAATATTGGGCGACTTTCCGCCGAGCTCGAGAGTCACGGTCTTCAGGCCACGCGCAGCAGCCTCATAGATCTTCTGCCCGGCCAGTTCTCCGCCCGTGAAGCCGATATGAGAAACGTCAGGATGACTAACCAACGGCTCGCCGACCTCAGGTCCAAAGCCGGTCACGACGTTGATGACGCCGGCGGGAACGCCCGCATCTATCGCTATTGCGGCCAGCTCGATCATCGACGCCGATGTGAACTCCGACGGCTTGATCACAGCTGTGCAACCAGCGGCGAGTGCAGGCGCTAGTTTCCAGCTGGTTAGCGTGAGCGGCGAGTTCCAGGGCGTGATGATCGCAACCACTCCCTTGGCTTCATAGACGGTATAGGCGAATACACCCTCTTTGTCGGTCGGGATGACGGCGCTCTGCACCTTGTCGGATAAGCCGGCGTAGTAATGGAAATATTCGCCGAGATAGCGCACCTGCGCATTTACCTCGGCGGCGAGCTTGCCATTGTCGCGGCGCTCGATCTCGGCGAGCCTGTCCGCATTGGCAATGATTGCATCCGCAAACTTGCGAAGAATGCGTCCACGTTGCGACGGACGGAGATGCGACCAGCGCTCAAATGCCTTTTTGGCGCCCGAAACGGCCGCATCGACATCCGCCCTCCCGCAGCGCGGAACCTTCGCCCACACCTCGCCTGTATAGGGGTCGTGAGTATCGAAATATTCTCCGGAGGCGGGTTCGCGCTCCGCGCCGTCGATGTATGCGCCGTAGCGTCTCAACGCGCCCCCGTTTGGTCCCGCCGCATATCCGGACGCACCAACTGCTATTTCACTTGAAGTTGACATGCTCTCCCTAACCGTCAGATATTGTACTACATAATCTTTGTCGAGTCACATTTCGAGGCTGCTTCTGCTTCCGTTATCCTCGACATCACGCCGCCCCATCCATAAGATTCGCGCATGCAATCCAAGCGAGCACCAGCGTCCCCCCGTCCACGGAAGACGACACGCCGTCCGACAGAAGAACTAAAGACGCGACTTCATCAATCGCTGGCGCGAGAGCTCGGCATAAAAATCGTATGCGGCGAATACGGTCCCGGCGAGAGCCTGCCCGGCGAGATTGCGGCGAGTCAAACACACCGTGTTTCGCGAAACGCATATCGCGAGGCAGTTCGGATACTTGCCGCAAAGGGCTTGGTTGAGAGCCGCCAGAAGGCCGGAACACTGGTCACCGAACGCAACCGCTGGAATCTTCTCGATC
>DASRBJ010000044.1:0-7335 GCA_035653695.1 Sphingomicrobium sp. | reverse complement strand
TAGGCTCCCTTGACGAGGCGACACATGAGCTTGCGTCCATTCGCACGCGCCGCTCTCACAACCCAGTCACAGAGCGGCACCGCGCGCTTCTGATAGGCCTGGATTGCAATCCCGAGCCCACCCCAGCCATTCTCGAACAACTCGTCGTCCGCAAGTAGCGCCTCGAACACGTCCATCTGAAGTTCAAGACGGTCCGCTTCTTCGGCATCAATCGTGAAGTGGACGTCCGCTCGCGAGGCCTTCAGCGCAAGATCGCGAACGATCGGGATCACCCTCGCGAGTGCATCGCGCGCGCGGGTATACTCAAATCGCGGATCGAGAGCAGTGAGCTTGACTGAGATCCCGGGAGAACGGCGAAAACCGCCGGACGCGTCATTTGCAATTGCCTCCAGCGCGTTGGCGTAGGATTGCGAATACCGCGCCGCATCATCGAACGTCTTCGCGGCCTCGCCAAGCATGTCAAAGCTATGGCTGAGCCCCTTGCGACGCTCGGGCTCGGCACGTTTGAGGGCTTCACTGATCGTTCGGCCGAACACGAAGTTCCGGCCCAGGATCTTCATCGCCTCGCGAACGGCCGTTCGTACCACCGGCTCACCGAGGCGACCGACGGCTCGGCCGAGGGCCGACTTCCAGTTGCTCGATTTATCCTGCGCGCTCTCGAGCACCTTTCCAGTCAGCAAAAGCGAAAAGGTCGCCGCATTCACAAAAGCAGAGTCGGAGCTGCCAAGCTTCTCCGACCAGTCAGGACCCGAGAGCTTGTCAGCAATCAGCTCATTGGCCGTATGGTCATCGGGGATACGCAATAATGCCTCGGCGAGGCACATCATTGCTATGCCTTCGTCTGAACCAAGGTCATAGGCGTGGAGGAACGCATCGACGCCAGAAGGCTTATGCGCGCGAACTCCCTTGACCAGCGCCCGCGCAATCGCCGTCGCTTCGCCAAGTTCGCGCTCGTTTAGCTGTGCCTCCTCAACGCGCTCGGAGTCGACGCGCTCCTCGTCGGCTCGATAAGCACGGCGAAGCTCGGTGCGGTCGAGTTGCGCCCGCATCACCGGGGAACGCGTTACGCTGGCTGCCCGTGGCAATGCTTATACTTCTTGCCGGAACCGCACGGACACGGTGCATTGCGGCTAATTGGCGCTTCGACCACGTTGCCCGACGCATCACGCTGCGGAAGCGGCGGTTGCGGGATGTTAAGCAACGGCGGAAGCGTCGGCATGATGCCGCGCGCCGCAGCGTCGAGGTCGGCGCTGTCATCATCGGCCGAGAAGGGATCGAGGTGCTGCGTGATGAAGTCCGGGAGCTCGGGAAGTGGTGGCGGCTGGAACTGGAACTGGGCGCGCATCAAGGTTCGCGTCACTTCTTCCCGAATGGCAACAAGCAGCCGCTCAAACAGCAGGAAAGCTTCCTGCTTATATTCATCAATTGGCTTCTTCTGCGCGTAGCTACGAAGGTGAATGACCTGCCGTAGTGCATCGAGCGTCGCGAGATGCTCTTTCCAGTGATGGTCGAGCGTCTGGATCAGCATCTGCTTTTCGATCTCGCGCCATTGCTCGGGATCGATATCCGCCACCTTGGTTTCCATCGTCTCGTCAGCGAGCTTCCGGAGACGATCAATGATCATTTCCTGGTCGACGGCGTCTTCTTGCAACCAATCGTCGATTGGCGGCTGGAGGCCGAACACTACATCGATGCTGTCCTTGAGCTCCTGGACGTTCCACTGCTCAGGATAGGTGCCCTCCGGGCAATTGACGAGAACGATCGCAGCGGCCGTCTCGGCGCGCATATCGTGAATGACGTCACTGACGTTATCGGCGTCCATGATGTCGGCGCGCTGCTCGTAAATAACCTTGCGCTGGTCATTCATCACGTCGTCGAACTCAACGACCTGCTTTCGAATATCGTAGTTCCGAGCCTCGACCTTCTTCTGCGCGGTTTCGATCGCCTTGCTGATCCACGGGCTGACGATTGCTTCGCCATCTTCGAGATTCTTGTTCATCAACCGGGCGAACATCGTCTGTGGCCCGAAGATGCGAAGAAGATCGTCATCGAGGCTTAGATAGAATTTCGAAAGCCCCGGGTCGCCCTGACGACCTGAACGGCCGCGCAACTGGTTGTCAATGCGACGGCTCTCGTGCCGTTCGGTCCCGAGGACGTAGAGACCGCCCACTTCAAGGACACGCTGCTTCTCGGCAGCAATCTCGGCGCGCACTTTCTCCGCCTGTTGGTCGTATTCAGGCGTACCCTCGGCGAGGCTGGAATATTCGTCGCGCATTCGGAATTCGAGGTTGCCGCCAAGCTGGATGTCCGTTCCGCGGCCCGCCATGTTCGTCGCAATGGTCACTGCACCGAGGCGGCCGGCTTGCGCCACGATGTGGGCTTCCTGCTCGTGGAATCGTGCGTTCAGTACTGAATGCCTGATGCCTTCTGCCTTGAGGTACTCGGAAAGCATTTCCGACTTCTCGATCGAAACGGTACCGACAAGAACCGGCTGGCCCAGCTCCTGCTTCTCTTTGATTTCCTTGGCTATTGCAGCGAATTTCTCGGTGATCGTTTTGTAAAATTCGTCGTCCTCGTCGATCCGCTGGACGGGAACATTGGTCGGGATCGCGACCACGTTCATCTTGTAGATGTCGAAGAACTCAGGAGCTTCGGTCATCGCCGTTCCGGTCATGCCGGAAAGCTTTGGATACATCCTGAAGTAGTTCTGGAACGTGATCGACGCCAATGTCTGGTTTTCTGGCTCGATCTGAACTCCCTCCTTGGCCTCGACCGCCTGGTGAAGGCCATCCGACCAGCGACGCCCGTCCATCATGCGCCCGGTGAATTCGTCGATGATGACGATCTTGCCGTCTTTGACGATGTAATCGATGTCCTTCTTGAACATGACGTTGGCCTTGAGCGCCTGGTTCAAGTGGTGGACGACTTGTGTGTTGGTGATGTCGTAAAGGTTGCGGCCCTCGATCAGACCAGCGCCCTCTAGCATGCGCTCGGCCTTCTCGGTCCCCTCTTCCGTAAGGACGACACTTTTCTGCTTCTCGTCCTTTTCATAATCCGACGGCTGGAGGCTTTTTACGATTCCATCAACGGCGATGTACAAGTCGGATTTGTCATCCGTCGGGCCGGAAATAATGAGGGGCGTTCGTGCTTCGTCGATGAGGATCGAGTCGACTTCGTCGACGATCGCGAAATTGAACGGCCGTTGCACCATCTGGTCGCGCGAGTACTTCATGTTGTCGCGAAGATAGTCGAAGCCAAGCTCGTTGTTCGTCGCGTACGTGATGTCGGCGTTGTAAGCGTCGCGCCTTTCCTGGTCGGTTAGATTTGGAACGATCACGCCAACGGACATTCCAAGAAACCGGTAGATCTGCCCCATCCAGTCGGCGTCACGTCGCGCCAGATAGTCGTTTACCGTGACGACATGGACGCCCTTCCCTTCAAGGGCGTTGAGGTAAACGGCGAGCGTTGCAACAAGTGTCTTGCCCTCGCCGGTCTTCATCTCGGCGATCTCGCCGCGATGAAGCGCGATGCCGCCGATCAGCTGGACGTCATAATGCCGCTGGCCGAGCGTGCGGATCGCCGCTTCACGCACGGTCGCGAATGCCTCGGGGAGCAGATCGTCGAGCTTTTCGCCGTCCGCGAGCCGAGCGCGGAGCTTGTCCGTTTGACCACGCAACTCGTCATCAGTGAGCGCTTGGATATTGGGCTCGAAACCGTTGACCGCGGCGACATATTTGCCGAGCCCGCGGACATAGCGATCGTTGGCCGATCCGAAGATGCTTTTTGCCAATCCGGCGAACATGGAATTCCCTTAAAAGCCCGCGCGTTCAGGAAAAGGCGAAGCGCTCCCGCCGACGCTGGGGAAATTGCGTCGCGCGATGTAAGGAGCGACCCCCTTATAGTCAATTAAAGTGAGCGAATATGGGTCTCACCGGACGATGCCTGTGTGGCGCAGTGCGCTACGAGCTCCTCAGTCGACCGTTCGACTGCGGCTGGTGCCATTGCCGAACCTGCCAGCTTAACAGCGGCTCCCCGGCAATGGTCTTTGCGAGCGTCCCAGACGGCGATTTGCGCTGGACGTCGGGCGCGGAGAAGCTGAAGTCCATCCGTTCATCGGATTTCGGCCACCGTACTTTTTGCGGTGAATGCGGAACCCCGTTTCTCATGAAGGTCGATCATCAGCCCGAGACCGTCGATTTCAGCGTCGCAACGCTCGACGATCCCACGGCCGTGAGCCCCGGCTTTCACATCTTCTGGAACAGCCGCATCCCCTGGGCAGAAACGGTGGACGCGTTGCCGAGACATGATAAATTCAGACCCGATACGCGCGGCCTTACGGGAACTGATCCTCCAGATTAACGAATCAGGCCTGGCGAGCGTTTTGCGATGAAGCGCCGAGATTGCTCTCGAGCCATTGCTGGATCTGGCTCCGAGGTGCAGCACCAACCTTCTGCGCGACCGGCTGGCCGCCCTTGAACAACAGCATTGTGGGGATACCGCGAACGCCGTAGCGGCTCGGCGTATCCGGATTTTCGTCAATGTTGAGCTTGGCTATCGTTACCTTGTCGCCGAGTTCACCAGCAATTTCCTCGAGAGCCGGCGCAATCATTCGGCAGGGCCCACACCATTCCGCCCAGAAATCCACGAGCACGGGTCCTTGAGAACCGAGGACATCGGAAGCAAAGCTTTGATCAGTGACCGTCTTCGTGGCCATGGCGGGCGAATCTCCTGAGTTCAAAAGTTAACACTGGATATGGGCGTTCCGTTCGGCGCGCTCAAGTCGCGAGCTCATACAGCTGCGGTCCAGCGGTGTAGAGGAGCGCCGCATTGATGCGGCGACCGGGGAAGATGACTTCGAGTGCCTCGACATAGGCGTCCATTTGGCTGCGATGCGAAGCGGGGATTTCGCCGACAGTTGAGGGAACTCGACCCGTCTTGAAGTCTAACACGGAAACGCGATCCTTCTCGACAAGCAAGCGATCAACCGTGCCGGCAATAACCCGGCCGTCGGGCAAGGTCGCAGCGAGCGGCGCTTCAGCAAGCGACTGCGGCGCAAAAAAATCGGCGAACCGTTCGTCCGACAAGATAGCGCAAACCTGCTGCACGATTTCCTCCCGAAGACGCCTGTCGCTGACGCCGGCCGAGCGTTCAAGCCACCGGTCAGCCACTGTTCGGCGCATCTCGCAAGGAACGGCCGGGAGCCGCTCGAGCAATTGGTGTATCCAGGTGCCGCGAAGTGCCGCAGCACGCATGCGCTCACTCGGCGCAAGAGCAACATCGTTGTCAATCGCAAGAGCAGAGGGAGCCAGCGGTCGTGGCGGTTTCGATTCAGGAGGCGCAGGTCGCCGAGCCCATTGCGGAATTGCCGGCGCTTGGACAGCGGTCCTGATTGTTGCGGCAGGAGCTTGCGTCGTCGACCTCGTGCCATAGCTGAGCGCGACATGACCTTCTCCCGGCGTGCAGCCAAGCGATTCCATCGCTTGTTCCACCAGCACATGCCAAGATTTGGGTGGTCTTGGATCGGACGCGTCCTTCTTCTCCTTTGGTCGGACGCCACTGACGATCAGTCGGTCCGAAGCCCGCGTGAGAGCGACGTAGAGGAGCCTCATGTGTTCTTCGAGGTCGGCCTTTTCTTGGGCAGCGATGATGGCTTCGAATGGAGGGCAGCGCTCCGCCTTCTTCGGTCTTAGGACCGGAACTGGCGACGAGTTCTGGACCTCCATCTCGATTGCGATCGGTGTTCGGCCGAGCTTAACAGGATCGGCCGTAGCATCAGCGAGGATGACGATCGGCGCTTCGAGGCCCTTCGCACCATGAACCGTCATCACCCGAACTTCATTCCCGCGGTGGCCGGGGTCCCTCTGTACATCGACCGTGCCGCGCGAGAACCATGCCAGGAAACGGTCCAGCGAGGGCGCTTCATTGCGCTCAAATTCGAGCGCGCTGTTCATAAGTTCGTCAATCGGATCGCGTGCCGCGATCCCAAGCCGGGCATAGAGCTTTCGACGCCCCTCCATCGGGCCGGTAAGAATTGTCTCAAGAAATCGGGACGGCGGCGTGAAATCAGCAATGCGCAGAAGCTCGCCGAGCATCGCATGCACATCCTCAAATTCTGTTCGACGTCGGCGCAGCTCCCGCCACAACGATGCCTTTCGACCGAAGGCGAGCGACCGTAGCTTGTCCTGATCCCATCCGATGAGTGGCGAGACCAACAAGCAGGCGAGGCTGAGGTCATCGTTGGGCTGGACTGCGAACCTCACCGCGGAAAGGAGATCCTGAACCGCAAGCGGCTCGTGAAGGTGCAGACGATCGACGCCTGCGACCGGTACCCCAGCGGAAAAAAGGCGGGCGACAATCAGGGAAGCAAGCTCGCCACGACTTCGAACCAAGACGAGGATGTCACCGGCGGTTATGGGCCGTCCCGTCGACGCTAGAACATTGCCCTCAACAATCATCGAGCGGATTCGCTCAGCGAGCACGTCCGCATATCTCCGGTCGCGAAGCGAGATCCATCGTTCTTCGCCATTGTCCAGATCGTCTGCCGATTGCTCGACCGCAAATGGATGCCACAACTCCACGAAACCTGGCCGTCCGGCATGATGTGCGCAGTGGACCGGCGGAGGTTCGCGCAAACCGAGGGCCTCTGCACCTACGGTCTTGATGAAGCGATCAACAACATCGAGTAGGCTCTGCGCCGAGCGAAAGCTTGCGGTGATTGATAAGTCACGAAATTCCGTCGCTGCCTCCGCTCCAGAGAGCTTGAGCGCTCGATCCCGGAATCTCGTGCGCGCTTCGAGAAAACGACGCGGATCAGTTCCCTGGAAGCCGTAGATCGCCTGTTTGAAATCGCCGACCATGAACAAGGTTCGCTTGCGGTGGTCCGTCTCGCTTTGGCCGCTGAAGAATTCGTCGACGAGTTGCTCGATGATTTGCCATTGCGCGCTGTTGGTGTCCTGCGCCTCGTCGACCAAAAGATGATCGATCTGCCGATCAAGCTTGTAGCCGACCCAGTCCGCCATACCGGACTGTTTCAGAAGGCGCCGGCTCCACTCGATCAGATCGTTGAAATCCGCGACACCGGCCGCGCGCTTTGCCCGGCCATAGCGGGTCGAGAATGCCTGGCCCGCTCTCAGGCCGGCAGCAATATCGGACGCGAGCTTGTCGGCGCGCTGAACGGCAACCAACTCGCCAATTTTTGTCGCGAGCTGTTCACAATAACGCTCGTAAGCAGCATCGGCCTTGATTTGCCCAGGCTGGACCTTCCGAAACTCCCCTTTCCCCGTGAACACGATCGTCGCGAGTTCAGGAAGTGCGGACGCTCGATCGGTCGGGGGC
>DASRBJ010000043.1:0-6059 GCA_035653695.1 Sphingomicrobium sp. | reverse complement strand
GACGGGAATGTGCAACCCGTCCGAGTAATTGTCCGCGATCGTCTTCCAGTTCAGTGAACGTGGACGAAGCGTAACTCGCCCGATCGCTCGGAGGTCCTCGAAACGGTAGGGGGCAATTTCGCCCTCATAGGGAGCCATCATCTGCGCAACGGTTGGAGCGCCACCGTCAAGCGTTACGAAAACGAAACCATGCCAAATCTCGAGCGAAACGCGCTGGAGGCCAAGCTCGTCGACGCGCAAATTTGGATATTCCTGGCGATGCGGCACGCCAACCAGCCGCCCGTCACGCGCATAGCTCCACGCGTGATAGGGACATGTCAGTACCTTTGCGCAACCGCCAGACCCGTCGACGATTCGCGACCCACGGTGGCGGCAGACGTTCGAGAAAGCGCGTATGGCATTATCGTCGCCGCGAATGACGATGATGCTTTCGCCAAGATAATCAAGCGATCGCCACTCGCCGGGCTCGGGAATCTCGCTTTCGTGGCACACGACCTGCGGCGCCGCGCGCAAGAAGGCGCGCTTCTCCGCTTCGAAGAATTCTTCGTCGACGTAGATCCAGCCGGGCAGGCTTTGCCCGTCCAGCGGATCCTCTGTTGCAAGTGACCTGAGCTGTGTCGCCATGGCGCCATGTGCCACGGCGGACCCGCGGAATGCAATCCGCGGGTCCGCTCAATGGCTCAGTGCCGCGGGAATTGCGCGTTGATGATTGCGCCGGACGGAAGCTGGCACTGACCGACGCCGCCGCCCGCCATTCCATAGCTCGGGCTCATCAGGGTGAAGTGGCAGCGCATGAATCCGCCTGGCCCTTGGAGATTGGCGAGAACCTGCCCTGAATAATGAGTAATCGTCTGGTCATCCGGGCCCCATGGACCCCAACCGCCCCAGCCCCAGCCGAAGCGGCTCCAAGGACGGTGCCAACCCCATCCCGGACCCCACCCGGCCCAGAGCGAGCCATAGTCGGTGACGCGGCTCTCTGAGGTAATCTGGAACATCGGACCCTGGAACACTTGCCCGTCGCTGAGCTGGGCCACCATCGTGCCTTGGGTTCCGCCCGTTTCGGTCCAAGTGAACGTCGCGCCGATATTTCCGGTCATCGATTGTCCGGTTCCAACACCAGTGGTCGTGCAGCCAGCAATCGCGATTGCAACGAGCGACGCCGCTGCGGTTCTGATTGATCTTGCAGTCATTTAGTCGCCTCCTTTCATCGTCAAAACGGTCAGGGTGGTGCCGAGGGTCCCACAGCCGCGAAAGTTCATTGCTTTGTGCGTAAACGGTCCGCCCAAGTTCATCGCTCGGTTGCCTTTTGCGACCAGATCGGTCATAGCGTCAGAGCTGGCGCACGGCTTTGCCGCTGCGCCTGTACTTTTTGGAAGACAGCCGGAGGGGCGTGCCACAGGGGTACGTCAGCGATCGGCCAAAAGAGAGACGAGAAACATGCCGCTCTACGAGCATGTTTTCCTCGCGCGGCAGGACCTTGCACAAGCTCAGGTCGATGCGCTCGCGGAAAACGCTACCAAGATAATCGAAGACAATGGCGGAAAGGTCGTCAAGACCGAAACATGGGGCCTTCGTTCGATCGCCTATCGCATCGCCAAGAATCGCAAGGCTCACTATGTCGCGCTCGACGTGGACGCGCCGGCGGCTGCAATCGCCGAGCTCGAGCGGCAGTCGAACATCAACGAGGACGTGATCCGTTTCCTCACCATCCGTGTCGATGAGCTTGAGAAGGGCCCGTCGGCGATGATGCGGCGGGGTGAAAAGGATCGCGAGCGTCGCTCGGACCGCGGCGACCGCATGGACTTCCGCATGCGTGAAGAGGAGGTCGAGTAATGGCCCGCGCATTCTTCCGTCGCCGAAAGTCCTGCCCGTTTTCAGGCAAGGACGCGCCAAAGATCGACTACAAGGACATCCGCCTTCTGCAGGGCTTCGTCTCCGAGCGTGGCAAGATCGTGCCGAGCCGAATCACTGCCGTCTCCTCGAAAAAGCAGCGTGAGCTTGCGCGTGCAATCAAGCGCGCCCGTCACCTCGGCCTGCTCCCCTACGTCGTGAAATAAGGAGCGCCGTCATGGAAGTTATTCTGCTTGAACGCGTCGAGAAGCTTGGCGCAATCGGCGACGTCGTAAAGGTCAAGGACGGCTTTGCCCGCAACTATCTCCTGCCTCGCAAAAAGGCGCTCCGCGCCAATGACGCCAACCGCAGACTGTTCGAAGCCAATCGCGCTCGCATCGAGGAAGAAAATGCGAACCGCCGATCGGATGCTGAGAAGTCGGCGAAGGGTGTTGACGGGAAGACCATCCAGCTCATTCGCCAAGCCTCGAATACCGGCCAGCTTTACGGTTCAGTCAGCGCGCGCGACATTGTCGATGCGCTTGAGGCCGACGGAGCGAAGGTCAGCAAGAGCCAGGTCGTGCTCGATCGTCCAATCAAGGCGATTGGCATGCACGAGGTGAAGATTGCACTCCACCCTGAAGTTTCCGTCAAGGTGAAGGTCAATGTCGCCCGCTCACCGGAGGAGGCCGATCTGCAGGCGCAGGGTATCGACGTCATGGCGCAGATGTTCGAACGCGACACTGCCGCCTTCACTGAAGCCTATGATCCAAACGCGGAGCCTGGAGCGACGGCGGAAGCTTCGCCAGCTCCAAGCGAAGCTTAGTGGATCAGCGAGCCTAGGCTCGAATATATTGAGGCCGCCGTTCGCAAGATCGGCGGCCTTTTTCGTTCGCCGAACTGTTCGTCGCAAACCATCGCGATCCCTCGGAACGCTTCGCGCCGGCGCCTTGTTCTGAACCGCAGAACGAGCGGAAACCAGTAAGGAGCTTCCCATGGCGGATGAACGCGACAACCAATCTCAAGCGAACGAAGGCAAGGGCCAGCAGACTGCCGGGCAGCAAGGGCAGAATAGCGAATTCGGCAACCAGGGCGTCGAAACCGGAAGCGGAGCGACGAACACGACTGGCGAGAAGTCGCCAAACGCGAAAGTCGGCGCCGGGCAGCCCATTGGCGGCAATGACAGCAACACCGGCAGCGGTACAACGCTGACGCAAGGCGCCGACTTTGCCGGCCAGAGTTCGACCGGTCAGGCCCAGGCAAGTGACGGTACCGGTGACACCCTTACCAGCGATGAGCAGCGCTCAGGCGGCACCTTCGGCCAAGGCACGACAAGTAATGCGGGCGGCTCGTCGGTCGGCGGAGACCGCGGTTCTGGAAGTTCGAGTGGAACCGCTGGCGGCGCGGGGTTCATCGGTTCCGATGCGAACACTTCCGATGATTATCTGCAGGAGAACGTCCGGAGTTCGGGTCAGTCCAGAAGCAATTCTTCGACGCCCGAAGACACCGGTGGAAACGATTTTGCGCGTGACGGGCGCGGTGCGCTCGATGACGACGACACGTCGACCTCAAGCTGAATCGGCAACAGTAGAAGCGGCTGCTTCCGCGTTAGAACTTGCTAAAAACTGGCGGCGCGCCGAATTCCGGCGCGCCCGCAATTTTCATGCAGCGACCCGCGCCAGGAGCGCCGCCTCACGTTCGATAAAAGTCTTGAAACTTTGTCGTTCAAGGATCGCATCGACATAGTCGAACACGCGACTGTGGCGTGCCCGGTCGCGCTCGCAGCCAAGATGCGAGAAGTTCGCAAAAGGGCTTGCGATCGCAATGTCCGCAAGAGTGATCTTGTTGCCAACGAGGAATTCGCCAGCGGGTGGAACGACGGTCTCCAGATAATCGAGCAGCGAAGGCATTTCTTCTCGTTCAGCGGTCTTCGCCACTTCCTCGTCACCCTCCTTGCCGAGGAAGCGCGGTGCGACAATCCGGTTGTAAAACATCTTGCCGCTGCAAGCGGTCAGCGAGGTGTCGGCGAATTCCTCGAACCAGATCACTTTGCCACGCATTCGCGGATCGCTCGGGATCATCGCCGGATCGGGGAATCGCGCCTCGAGATAGTGAATGATCGCGCTTGAATCGGCGAGCGTGAATTCTTCATCGCGAAAGGCGGGCATCTTGCGAAGCGGGCTTGCTTCGAGAAACTCATCGCTTGGCTGGCCTGGGCCACGGCCGGTTGGCGTTAGTTCGAGTTCAATCCCCTTCTCCGCGGCGTAGGCAAGCACCTTGCGTACATAGGGCGATAATGACGAGCCATAGAGAATCATGGGCAGGGACCTCCTCCAGAGCGGCGAGGCGCGGAAATTCGGACCGGCTCGCCCGTTGACGCTTTCGCACCAGTAGGAGTGAGACGGATGCGCAGCAACAGCGGCAAGGACGAAGCGCGAGACAATCTTCACGATCCGACCCTTCGCGATCGTGAGCTTGGTCGCGACGAGACCAAGTCTTCAGCCAAGAAACCGACGGCTCCCGCCGACCATCGCGGCGGCCGCAAGGATTGAAGCCGAGCCCGTTTCGGAGCGTAGACTCTATTTGCCAATTTGGTTATTTTATAGCAGATTTAAGGAGCCTATCAGGTTCAATGAGCGGGGGCTCTCTTGATGGTCACGCGAATCCGGGAAATCCGCCGCGCGCGCGGGTTCACTCTCGACGAAATTGCACGCCGCTGCGATCCGCCGACGACACCGCAGACGATCGGTCGGCTTGAAACGGGGGCGCGGACTGTTTCGATCGGGTGGCTCGAACGCATTGCAAGCGCAATGGGTGTACGTGCGCAGGATCTGATGGCACCGGCTGAAAACCGGGCGCTCGAGGTCGCTGCCGTGATTGGCCCGCGTGGCGCGCTGGCCCCCAAGAAGAACGCCGTCCTCGTTCCGCCGCAGGCAAGTGATGGCCAATTGGCGGTAGTGGTTGAGACTAGCGTCGGCGAATACCGCGCAGGCGATGAAATTTGGTGCGAGATCGTCCCGTCGGGTGATTATGCGCGCGCGCTCAATCACGACGTGCTGGTACCTCGTTCGGGAATGCGTTTGCTGTTTGGTCGGCTCATCAATCGCGACGAGGAGAAGCTCCAGATCTTGCCGCTCGAAGCTGGAGCACGCCAACAAGTGGTGTCGAGCCCTCCCTGGCTTGCTGTTGCCAAGCTCCTGGTTCGCCGCCTCTAGCAAATCCCGACGAAGGCGGGCCCCCTTCTTCACGAGCGCGCGCAATCACCCCTTTTTTGTCTCTCGCCCCTTTGCCGTCTATCATGCGCTCCATCGCGCTTATCCCGGGGGAAAATCATGATGCGCCAATCCATTCTTGCCGGCCTGCTGACTGCTGCTGCATCCATTGCTGTCGCCGCGCCTACGCCCAAGGAGCAGTTGCTTGTGCCTCCCGCTGGCGCGCGCCATTACACGATAACTTCGACCGCCGGCAAACACGGCGACATGTGGTCGTGGACGCTGCCCAATGGTCAGTCCGCCTATCGCATGTCGATGTCGTTGCGCGGCTGGGTAACCGAGGACGACGAGCTCATTACCACCGGCGCCGATGGCCGTCCCACGGCTATCGCAATTCGTGGCTATACGGACCAGGGCGACGCGACAGAGGATTTCAATGTCGACGGCAGCGCGGTTGCGCATTGGAAGACGTCGATCGATGCCGGCGCGGCGCCCTACGCGGGCAAACGCTACAACACCTATGGTGGACCGCCGATCGCTGTCGAAAAGGATATCGATGCGCTGGTCGCTGCGGGTCCGACGGGAATCGATCTGCTGCCGAGTGGGCACGCTTCCATCAGCATCGGACCGTCGGTGCAGATCGAGGGACCCCAAGGACCAAGAACCGTCAAGCTCGCCTTCGTTATGGGTTACGGATTTTCGCCGAGCCCAGTGTGGCTTGACGAACAGAACCACTTCTTCGGCACCGCCGGACTGATCGCCGTCCTTCCCGAGGGGTTCGAGAAGAACGCAGCGAAGCTTAAGGATGTGCAGGATGCGGCCACGGCAGCAATGGTCCGGAACGTCGCGCACCAGTTCCTGCAGCCCCGAAACCATGGACCAACGCTTGTCGACCATGTTCTCATGTTCGATTCGATCGAGGGCCGATACATTCCTGATCGGGCAGTCCTGATTGCCGATGGCAAGGTCGCGGCGATCGGCCCTGCGGGATCAATTAAGGCACCCGCGGGCGCCGCG
>DASRBJ010000042.1:0-3311 GCA_035653695.1 Sphingomicrobium sp. | reverse complement strand
TCATTCAACTTCGCATCGGCCGATTTCGCTGTGTTGATCGCCGGCCTCATTGGACTGGGATTGTCGGCAACGCTCAGTGGAACGCAGCTCGATGCATGGGGGTGGCGCGTTGCCTTTCTCCTCGGTGCAGCAATTGTCCCTGTCGGAGTTCGGCTTCGCAAGACGCTTGTCGAGACGCTATTCTTGAACAGCGAGCGCGACGGCGCAGCGACGACGAGCGGCCGGTTGCTGCCGATTGCGACGGCGGGCCTCCTGATCATCGCTGGAGCGACCATCAGCAATTACACATTGGATTATGTCACGACTTACGCTCAGTCGACGCTCAACATGGCTGTTCCGACCGCATTTGCAGCAACGGTCGTTCTTGGCCTGGTCGGAGTCGCAGGAGACCTAGCCGGCGGATGGCTTTCCGATAGGTTCGGCGCGAAGCGGGTGCTCCTATTACCTTGGACGCTTCTTATAGTTAGCAGTGCCGCCATCTTCGATCTATTGAACAGAACCCGCACGCCAACGGCACTACTCGTCTCGACAGCGGTTCTAACATTGTTCCACATCCTCGGCGCATCGGCCGCTACCATCCACTTCGTTCAAGCGCTTCCTAGTCGGGCGAGAGCGGGAACAATCGGTATCGTCTATGCACTGGCGATCGCGGGGTTCGGCGGGACGACGCAATTCGTCGAAACACTTCTCATCCGGTGGACTGGGAATCCAATTGCTCCCGGGTGGTACATGATGGCCGCCGTGGCGATTGCGCTCGCTGGTGCGCTGTTCATCCCCGGGCGCCGCTCTGAACGGCGTGCGCCCGGGATCCGGCAAGTGCTGACTTAGTCAAAGAGCTTTGCGAAGCGGCGCCGTTCGCGATTGCGCCAGAGCCCCCGATGCCATGCGTCGCTAGCAAGAAGCGGAAGGACGCTCGTCGCTTCGGCAAAGACCATCTGCTCCATTGCCGTCGAAACCTTGCCCCAGCTCGCGGCTTCCTGGAGAGTCGAGGATGAGCAGGCGCCATCGCGCACGTCGGCAACAGTGATCTGCACGGCATATTTGTGCACCTCGACATCTTCGTGCCCGAGAATCTCCGCGCAGACGACGGTGTCCTGCGTGAAGTTCTTGGGCACGCCGCCGCCGATCATGAGCAATCCAGTAGTTCCGGCTTTGATCTTGATGTCCGTCAGTTCGCGAAAATCGGCAATGCTATCCAGCGTCATGTAGCGGCCGCCACGCTTCATCGCGTCGACCTGGTGCTTGACGAGCCCGAATCCTGCCGAACTGTCGGTAAACGCGGGGCAGAAAATCGGAACATCATGTTCATAGGCAAGCTGAACGAGGCTGCCATTTTTCTTGGCATTCCCTTCGCTTAGCCATTTGCCCATTTCACGGATGAACGCGCGACTGCTGTAGGGCCGAGGCTCGAGAGCATCGGCGATTTTGCCGATCGTGTGGTCGCAGTCCTGGAGCTGCTCCTCATCGATGTAGGTGTCGTAAATCCGGTCGATGTAGAGCGATCGAAGCGTATCATCGTCAGGAATTTCGTTCGCTTGATAATGCTTGTGCCCAAGAGCCTCGAAGAAATCCATGTCGACGATCGTTGCTCCGGTGGCGACGATGGCGTCGACCATGTTCGACCGCACGAGCTCGGCATAAAGATCCATGCAGCCACCGGCCGAAGTGGAACCCGCAATCACGAGGATGATCGAACAGGCTGCATCCTCGAGCATCCGGTTGTAGATCTCTGTTGCACGCGCGAGATCACGGCTCGTGAAACTCATCTTCCCCATCGCGTCGATGACGGGCCGCGCATCGAACTTGGTGATGTCAATGTGCTCAACCGGCGTCGACAGCAGTTCCTGCTTGCGAGTGTCGTTGACGTTAACTTCCGCGTTCATTCCCAACTCCAATAGTTCTCGCCCGCTTTGCGGGAGAGATCCAAAGCAAGGCGTGTCATTCTCATGTGGAGGGGACAGCCTCACCCTCCGTCGTCCCCCGGCAAATGCCGAGGGGTTTCTCTTAGAGCTTCACCACGTTCGAGCGAGCCGGCGCTGCAGCACCATAAAGGCTCGCCATCGGCTCATCGTCCACAATGGCCGAGTGAGTGACGCCGAAGCCATTGAACTGCGTGCGCATGGCGCATCCATAAGCGCCCAGCATTCCAATTTCGATATAATCGCCTGGCTGGACATCCGCGGGCAAGTCGAATGGACCCGCCATGCGATCAAGATCATCGCACGTCGGCCCGTAGAAACTGAAGCCCATCGACCGCACGTGCGACTCGCGGTCGCGTACCAGCCGGACTGGATAGCGCCAATCGATGTGCGCGGCATCGAACAGAGCGCCATAGGCTCCATCGTTGATGTAAAGCTCATCGGCACGGCGCTTTTCAACACGCACCATCACGCTTGCATATTCGGCGCATAGAGCTCGCCCCGGCTCACACCAGAGCTCCGCCGAATAGCTAATCGGCAGTGCTTCAAACGCTTGATGGATCACCGAAAAATATGTTTCCATCGGCGGCGGTTCCATCCCCGGATAGGAAGATGGGAATCCTCCGCCAACATCGACGATGTCGACGGTCACGGCAGCGTCGACGATCGCATCACGGACTCGCGACATTGCTTCCCCGAATGCTGCCGGAGTCATGGCCTGGCTGCCGACATGGAAGCAGATTCCGAGTGCATCGGCCGCCTGGCGCGCAGCAAACAGCAGGGTGGTGATATCGCGCGGGTCAGCGCCGAACTTGGACGCAAGGCTCAGCTTTGCATGGTCGGAACTGACGCGGATGCGAACCAGGAGATTGAGATCGCTTGCCGGAACGCCACCTGTCGACGTCGCTCGAACGATCTTGTCGAGTTCCTCGACCGTATCGAGGCTGAACGTCTTAACTCCGTGCTCGAAATAAGCTTCGGCAATGCACTCCTCGGCCTTCACCGGGTGCATGAAGCACAGCACCGCGTCGGGCAGCGACTTACGGACCGATCGTACTTCGCCAATCGATGCAACGTCGTAATGCGTAATCCCGGCTTCCCAGAAAATGCGGAGAAGTTCGGGTGAAGGGTTTGCCTTCACTGCGTAGAGCGAACGCCCCGCGAAATTCTCGACGAAATAGCGCGCCGCACGCCGCGCCGCGTGAGGGCGCAGGAGTGTGACCGGCTCGACCGGGCGCAGCTTGGCGATATCGACAGCGCTGTGGCCGCCGGAAGGGGAGGACGCTAGCCCCAGCGTGCGATGATAGTTGTGCAACTCAAGGGACCTCCAAATGCCTGGCGGCAAACGTTGACGAAAAGCTGCCTTGCGGTTGGAAGTCCCATGGGGCAGCG
>DASRBJ010000041.1:0-5545 GCA_035653695.1 Sphingomicrobium sp. | reverse complement strand
ACGCCCTTCGTGCCGTGGACCGGCTTTGACCTCCTGTCGGTTGGCCCGATCGCGAGACGTCGAGCCTCCTGGCTAGTCCACGCAGTCGATCGACTCGATCGATTTGGCCTCTTCAAGCAACATTGGCAGCCGGTCGGACGCAAGCGTGTGCTTGACGCCTAGCTCGAGCATGGACGGGGGCCCACAGGCGCAACCTAGTTTGAAAACCCCTGTTCGCAACAAAGAAGCTGGGAACAGATGCGATGAAAAAGGCTCCGGAAGCGACCTGCTCCCGGAGCCCATTGCTGCATTGCTGCAGGGTTCAGGCGTGCTCGGCGGCGACGTCCACGGTCTGCTTTGAAGCAGCCTGGCCGCCGATCTCCGATCGGTGCGCGCTTTCAGATCCGCTTATATTGATCTTTCGCGGCTTCATCGCTTCGGGGATCTCACGGACGAGCTCGATCGCAAGGAGACCGTCCTTGAGATCGGCACCCTTGACCTGGATATGATCGGCGAGCGCAAAACGGCGCTCAAACGAACGGTTGGCAATTCCACGATAAATGAAATCGCCATTCTTCTGTTCATTTTCGTCGTTCTTACGGCCGGACACGATCAGCACATTCTGCTGAGCGGTAATGTCGATCTCGTCGGGCTTGAACCCGGCGACCGCGAGCTGGATGCAAAAATCATTGTCGCCCTTCCTGATGAGATCGAAGGGCGGATAGTTCTCCTGCGATTGGCCGAGATTGGAATTCTCGAGCATATCGAAGAGGCGGTCGAAACCGACCGTTGAACGCCGGAAAGGCGAAAAGTCGAAAGCACTACGCATAAGTTTGTCCTCCATCTGAGCGACTGGCGGAGCGGACGTGCAGCGTCAGGCAAGGACCGCCCCGTCGCCGGACCCGTGATGGCGTCCGGCTACTCTCAGATGGTCAACAAAAAGCGCGTTTCAAGATGGCTTCGGGCACGAAGCCATTGCTGTGGAAAACGGGTCGCCGTGCGCTTGGCACAGGCTCATTGGCAGCCCTATACCTACGCGGCACATGTCTGACCTCTTTTCGTCTTCAGCTTCTCCCGCTTCCAACAGTTACGATGCATCCGCAATCGAGGTACTCGAGGGTCTCGAACCCGTCCGCCGGCGGCCCGGAATGTACATCGGCGGCACCGATGAGCGTGCACTTCACCACCTTGCCGCGGAAGTCATCGACAACTCGATGGATGAAGCCGTCGCCGGCTTTGCGACGAGGATCGAAGTCGAGCTCGGCCGTGGCAACCGTCTGACCGTCAGCGACAATGGTCGCGGAATCCCCGTTGATCCCCACCCCAAATATCCGGGCAAGTCCGCACTTGAAGTGATCATGACCACCCTTCACTCCGGCGGCAAATTCGAAGGGAAAGCCTACTCGACGTCCGGAGGCCTCCACGGTGTTGGTGTTAGCGTCGTCAATGCGCTGTCGACCGAGACGATCGTTGAGGTTGCGCGCGACCGCACACTCTATCGGCAAGCCTTCGCCAGGGGCATTGCAATCTCTCACCTTGAGACCGTTGGAGCAGCACCGAACCGGCGCGGAACTACCGTCAGCTTCACCCCGGATCCGGAAATTTTCGGCGAAGGCTCGAACTTCTCACCGGAACGACTGTACAAGCTTGCCCGATCCAAGGCCTATCTGTTCGCCGGCGTTGAGATACGTTGGCGCTGCGATGCGACGCTCTCTTCAAAGGATGTCCCGGAGCAGGCCGTCTTTCAATTTCCAGGCGGACTGGCGGATCATCTCGCCGAGCAGCTCAGCGACCGACCAACCGTCACGAACCAGCCCTTCACCGGCCGGCAGGATTTTCCCAATGATCAGGGGAGCGCCGAGTGGGCAGTTGCGTGGCCGCTCTACTCGGAGGGATCCCAAAGCTATTACTGCAACACTATTCCAACGCCCGATGGCGGAACGCATGAAGCTGGTCTTCGGGCGGCTCTCACCAAAGGCATTCGGGCCTTTGGTGAGCTGGTTGGAAACAAGAAGGCGAAGGACATTACGGCGGACGACATGTTCAACGGCATCGAACTGATGCTGAGTGTCTTCATCCGCAACCCTCATTTCCAGAGCCAGACCAAGGATCGGCTCACTAGTCTCGAGGCCGCACGCTTTGTCGAAGCGGCCGTGCGCGATCACTTTGATCACTACCTCGCCGACAACATGGACCGCGGCCGGGCACTCCTCGGCTCGATCATCGAGCGAATGGAAGAGCGACTGCGCCGCCGCGCCGAACGCGAGGTCCTTCGCAAGACCGCCACTTCAGCGCGCAAGCTACGACTGCCGGGTAAGCTTACCGACTGTTCGAGCGATGATCCTGAAGGCACCGAGTTATTCATCGTCGAAGGTGACAGCGCGGGCGGTTCGGCAAAGCAGGCGCGCGACCGGAAAACGCAGGCAATTCTCCCGATCCGCGGCAAGATCCTAAACGTCGCCTCGGCGTCGGCCGATAAGATCCGGGCCAATAGCGAAATTGGCGACCTTCTTCTGGCGCTTGGCTGCGGAACGCGCGACAAATTCAACGAAGAAGCACTTCGCTACGAGCGGATCATCATCATGACGGATGCCGACGTCGACGGTGCTCATATCGCAACTCTTCTCATGACTTTTTTCTTCCAGGAAATGCCCGAGCTGGTCCGCCGCGGGCACCTCTTCCTCGCGCAGCCGCCACTTTATCGGCTGACCGCCGGTGCCAAGACGCTCTATGCACGCGATGATGCGCACCGCGCAGAGCTCGAGGCGAGCGAGTTCAAGGGAAAGAAAGTCGAAGTCAGCCGGTTCAAGGGCTTGGGCGAAATGAATCCGAGCCAGCTCAAAGAAACAACGATGGATGCTGCAACGCGATCACTTCTGAAGGTGACACTGCCGAGCGCCTACGAAGACCGACAACCGATCAAGGATCTCGTCGAGCGGCTGATGGGCCGTAATCCCGAACATCGTTTCGAATTCATTCAGAGCCGTGCGTCCGCGCTCGATGAAGAGGAAATCGACGCCTAGGAGTAGGCCGGCCTTAAGCTAGCCACTGCTTCACTCTCAGCCCCGAGGAACGGTCATTTCCCCTCTGCGCTATCGGTCGCAGTAAGGTAAGTTGGAGTCATCACCGGCGGTTTGCTCGAAATTGGCTTCGTCGGCTGGAGAAGTTTGAGGTTGAATTTCTCAGTGAATTGGCAGCCAAATTGCGTACCCTTGGTCCAGCGGACCTCGGCTTCGATGAGACCGCCGGCTGCAAAATCGAGTTGCACGCGAGCACCGACCGGCAGTTCTTCACGGCATTCAACCAGTGCTCCACCACTTGAGATGTTGCGCAGCCGCGCGCCTTTCACCTGACCATTATAGTGGAGAAGTGCCGCCCGAATGATCCTCATGCGCGGTTCGCGTGGCGGGAATGGCGCCTCCGGCTTGTCGACGGCTCCCTTTGACGCAAGCTCCCGAGCATCGTCCGGCTGCATCGGCTTACCAAAGATGTATCCCTGGATCAGCGAGCAGCCAAGATTGCGGATAAGCTCCAGTTCTTCCTGCGTCTCGACGCCTTCTGCCGTCGTCTGCATCTGCAGATCGGAGGCGAGACCGACCATCGCACGGATAAGTGCCGCGTTGCGACTTTGCGGGTCGCACGCGCCTCTCACGAAGCTCTGATCGATCTTGATCTTATCGAAAGGAACCCGCTGAAGGTAACTGAGCGACGAATAGCCCGTGCCGAAGTCGTCCAGCGCAAGCTTCAGTCCGATCGCTTTGAGGCTCTGGATCATTTCGTGAACGTGTTCATCATTGTTGAGAAACACGCCTTCGGTGATTTCAAGCTCGAGGCGCTTGGCCGGAAATTCTGTCTCGGCAAGAACCGTCCTCACCATCGTTGGAAGCGCGTGTGACTTGAACTGCACCGGTGAGAGGTTGACGGCGACCGATATGTTCTGCGGCCATTTCGCCGCTTCAGCGCAAGCGGTTCGGAGCACCCACTCGCCGATGTCGTTGATGAGGCCGATTTCTTCCGCGAGCGGGATGAACTGCGCTGGACTTACCGGTCCATGTTCGGGATGATCCCAGCGGATCAGCGCCTCAAACCCCGTCACTGCTTCGCTCAAGGCATTGATGCATGGCTGATAGACAAGCCGCAGCTGCCCTTTTTCAAGCGCGACACGAAGGTCGGACTCCATCAGCTGACGTTCTCGCGCAGCTTCATGCATCTCGGCAGCGAAGAAGCGGTAGCAGCCCTTTCCGGCTGCCTTGGCTGCATAGAGTGCAAGGTCGGCATCGCGCATCAGGTCGTCGGACGTGCGATCATCATAATCGGACGTGACTATTCCGACCGATGCACCAATCGACACGGCGGTGCCGTTTATCGTGTAGGGCCGCGACAGGCTATCGATGATCCCCTGGGCGAGCTTTGACAGCTCAGTCTTGTCGGAGGTGGTTGGAAGAACGACTTCGAATTCGTCACCCCCTAAGCGCCCGACCTGCCCCGCTTCGCCGATCACATCGCGCAGTCTCAAGGCAACCAGGCGGAGCAATGTGTCGCCGGCCGGGTGGCCAAGAGTGTCATTCACCGCCTTGAATCGATCAAGGTCAAGCAGGAACATCGAGCAGCGGTGCTTGCGCCGGACGGCACTCACCAGCGCATCATCGAGCGCACGTCGCAATGCCTGTCGGTTGGCGAGACCGGTCAACGCATCCTGCCGAGCGAGGCGGTCGAGTTCGACCTCCGACTGGCGCATCTTCGTGAGGTCGGAAGCAAAGCCTCTAAAGCCAAAGAAGCGACCGATCTCGTCGTGAACCGGCCGCCCCGAGATCGACCACCAAATCTCGTTCTTGGTCTTCGCGCGAACGATGAGATCTTGGAAGGCGACGTGCGAAGAAAGATAGAAGCCGAGCGTCCGTTCCGACGTTGCCGACCCGTCTGCCGAATCGGTCGAAATGAGATCCGTAAAGGGCCGCTCGAGCAAGTCGCCAGTTTCTCGTCCAAGCGCCGACGCCACGCTCTCGCTGATGTAGGTCAACGAGCCATCCCGGCCGGTCTCCCAGAACCAGCCCTTCTCGCTGCTTTCAAACTCCTGAATCAGGCCTTCTGCGCGCGACGTCTGCGGACGCAGGTCTTCCTGGCCGGAACTGCCCCCGCTCCTTAAAATTCGCCTGATGCCTTCCACCCCGGAACTCCAATCGTTCGCTCGTCCATGCACCAGCATGGTTGATTTTCCGTTAGGGTTCGATGGTCGGAACCGCGGATTGTTCGAGGAATTGGCGCTCCTATGACCGGCACCGCATCATTCCTTTTCGATCTCGACGGAACGCTCGTCGACAGCGTCTATAATCACGTCCGGGCATGGCACCTGGCGTTGAAGGAAGAAGGTCTCGACCTCTCGGTTTGGCGGATTCACCGAAAAATCGGAATGAGCGGCGGCCTTTTCACCGCGCAGCTCCAGCGTGAGCTTGGCCGAACGATAGACAATGCTATGACTCAGCGCCTCCGTGATCGGCACGCCGAGCTGTTTCGCGAGATCTCCAAAGATGTTCCGCCCCTTCCTGCTGCCGTTCGGCTGCTGCAG
>DASRBJ010000040.1:0-16750 GCA_035653695.1 Sphingomicrobium sp. | reverse complement strand
TGATGCGCTGGTACCGATCGGCCGCGGGCAGCGCGAGCTCATCATTGGTGACCGTCAGACCGGCAAGACTGCCGTTGCGCTCGATACCTTCATCAACCAGAAGGAAGTTAACAAGGGCAGCGACGAGAGCCAGAAACTCTACTGCATCTATGTTGCCGTCGGTCAGAAGCGGTCGACCGTCGCGCAGATCGTGCGCGCGCTCGAGGAAAATGGCGCGATGGAATATTCCATCGTGATTGCCGCGACGGCCTCCGAGCCAGCGCCGCTTCAGTATCTTGCACCTTATGCTGGTGTCGCGATGGGCGAATATTTCCGCGACAACGGCATGCATGCCGTGATCGTCTATGACGATCTCTCCAAGCAGGCGGTCGCGTACCGTCAGATGTCCCTTCTCCTCCGTCGTCCCCCTGGCCGTGAAGCTTATCCCGGGGACGTTTTCTATCTTCACAGCCGCCTTCTCGAGCGTGCCGCGAAGATGAACGAGGACAATGGCAGCGGGTCTCTCACTGCACTTCCGATCATCGAAACGCAGGCCGGCGACGTGTCGGCGTATATCCCGACCAACGTGATCTCGATCACGGACGGCCAGATCTTTCTCGAGACGGACCTTTTCTACCAGGGGATCCGGCCCGCAATTAACGTTGGTCTTTCGGTCAGTCGCGTCGGCTCGGCCGCGCAGACCAAGGCGATGAAGAAGGTGGCGGGTTCGATCAAACTCGAGCTTGCTCAATATCGCGAAATGGCGGCTTTCGCCCAGTTCGGCTCCGATCTCGATGCCTCGACGCAGCGACTTCTTGCGCGCGGCGCTCGGCTTACGGAGCTTCTGAAGCAGCCTCAGTTCGCTCCGATGCCGGTTGAAGAGCAGGTCGCTTCGATCTTCGCGGGAACGCAGGGCTTTCTCGACAATGTCGATGTGAAGGACGTCGTTCGCTACGAGGCCGCAATGCTGAGCTTCCTGCGTTCAGAGAAGCCCGAAATCCTCGCGAAAATTCGCGACACCAAGACGCTCGATGACGATACCGCCGCGGCGCTCAAGGACGCGCTCGGCCAGTTTGGGAAGCAGTTCGCCTAAATGGCATCGCTCAAGGCCCTGAAGATCCGCATTGGCTCGGTAAAGTCGACGCAGAAGATCACCAAGGCGCTCAACATGGTGGCCGCCTCGAAGCTGCGTCGTGCGCAGCAGAACGCGAGCGCCGCGCGGCCATATTCGTCACGAATAACCGAGGTCGTTGCGTCGCTCGCGTCGCGCATCACGCCCGGTCCACAGAGCCCGCGACTGCTTGCGGGCACGGGCAAGGACGACACCCACCTCATCATCGTCGTGACGGGCGACCGCGGTCTTGCCGGAGCGTTCAACACGAACATTGTCCGCGCCGTGCGCAAGAGAGCAGACGAGCTTATCGGCCAAGGGAAGACCGTGCTGTTCTACATCGTCGGGCGCAAGGGTCGTCCGGTGATCCAGCGCCTCTATCCCAACTCGATCATCGCGCAGTTCGATACGAGCGAGATGAAGAACCCCTCCTATGGAGAGGCGCAGGCGATCGCCAAGGACATCATCGATCGCTACACGACGGACGGGATCGATGTCGTCCACCTCGCCTATGCGAACTTCCGCTCGACACTCGTGCAGGAGCCGACGATCGACCAGATCATCCCGGTCACCGCAAGCAAGGCCGAGGACGATCGCGCGAGCGTCAAAGGCTCACCGGCTGCGGTCGAATACGAGCCGGACGAGGAGGAAATCCTCGCCGACCTGCTGCCGCGCAACATTGCGGTCCAGATCTACCGCGCTCTCCTTGAGAATCAGGCCGGCTTCTATGGCTCGCAGATGACCGCGATGGACAATGCGACGAGAAATGCCGGCGATATGATCAACCGACTGTCGATCCAGTACAACCGGACACGCCAGGCCGTGATCACCACCGAGCTCATTGAAATCATCTCGGGCGCCGAAGCGCTCTAAGCAGACAGCAAGGAACGAGAACATGGCAACCGCCGCCGAAACGAAGCCACGCAGCCGCAAGGCGACAGCAACCAGTGCGACCGGCTCCGGTCCCGCGAACGTCACTTCCCCAAGCAACCTCACCGGCCGAGTGAGCCAGGTGATCGGCGCCGTCGTCGACGTCGCTTTCGAAGGCGAGCTGCCACCGATCCTTTCAGCGCTCGAGACGGAGAACCAGGGCAGCCGGCTGGTGCTCGAGGTCGCGCAGCATCTGGGTGAAAATGTGGTTCGAACAATCGCGATGGACTCGACCGACGGTCTCACTCGCGGACAGGTCGTGAATGCCACCGGTTCCGAAATCCGGGTTCCGGTTGGTCCCAAGACTCTCGGACGTATCATGAACGTCATCGGCGAACCGATTGACGAACGCGGCCCCATCGGCAGCGACATGACGGCACCGATACACGCTTCGGCGCCCCCCTTCGTCGATCAGTCGACGGAAGCGTCGATCCTCGTCACCGGGATCAAGGTCATCGACCTCCTCGCCCCTTACGCCAAGGGTGGAAAGATTGGCCTGTTTGGCGGCGCCGGAGTCGGCAAGACCGTTCTTATTCAGGAGCTCATCAACAACATCGCCAAGGGTCATGGCGGCGTGTCGGTGTTCGCCGGCGTCGGTGAGCGCACGCGTGAAGGCAATGACCTTTATCACGAGTTTCTCGAAGCCGGCGTCATTGCCAAGGATGCCGACGGCAACCCGACGCCCGAGGGCTCAAAGGTCGCGCTGGTGTTCGGGCAGATGAACGAACCACCGGGAGCACGCGCCCGCGTCGCCTTGTCGGGTCTTACCCAGGCAGAATATTTCCGCGACCAGGAAGGCCAGGACGTGCTCTTCTTCGTCGACAACATTTTCCGCTTTACACAGGCCGGCTCAGAAGTGTCGGCGCTGCTCGGCCGAATCCCCTCAGCGGTCGGCTACCAGCCAACGCTTGCCACCGACATGGGCGCCCTGCAGGAGCGAATCACTTCGACCAACAAGGGCTCGATCACGTCCGTGCAGGCGATTTACGTCCCCGCCGACGATTTGACCGACCCTGCGCCAGCGACCTCGTTCGCTCACCTTGACGCAACGACGACCCTCAGCCGCGCGATTTCTGAACTCGGGATCTACCCCGCCGTCGATCCACTGGACTCGGTCAGCCGAGTCCTTACGCCTGCGGTCGTCGGCCAAGAGCATTACGAGACCGCGCGCGCGGTCCAGGCCACTTTGCAGAAGTACAAGTCGCTGCAGGACATCATTGCCATCCTCGGCATGGACGAACTCAGCGAAGAGGATAAGCTGACCGTCAGCCGGGCGCGCAAGATCCAGCGTTTCTTGTCGCAGCCGTTCCATGTCGCCGAAGTGTTCACCGGGATCCCGGGCAAGTTCGTGCAAGTGGAAGACACGGTGCGCTCGTTCAAGGCTGTGGTGAACGGCGAGTATGATCACCTTCCGGAAGCGGCCTTCTACATGGTCGGCGGCATTGAAGAGGCAGTCGCCAAGGCTGAGAAGCTGGCGCAGGAATCCTGAGCACTGGCCGGCGAACTTCGCCTCGAAGACTGCGTCAACGACGTCTGTCCCTGGTCCGGCAAGCCGGTCCAGGCGGACAGCCTGGCGCTTTATCGCGGCAAGGTCGTCGGCTTCTGCAATGTCGGATGTCGTGACAAGTTCGAGCGCGCAATCCGCGCGTTCGAGCAAGCAATCAAAGGTGAGAAGTAATGGCGGACCTCCATTTCGAGCTCGTGACTCCCGAGCGGCTTGTGATGTCGGGCGACTTCTACATGGTTGTCGTGCCGGGAACCGAGGGCGAAAGCGGTATCATGGCCGGCCACGCGCCCTACATGACTACGCTTAAGAACGGTGACATCGCGGTTTACCGCACCCAAGGGGCGCAGCCCGAGCGAATTCAGGTAAGCGGAGGTTTCGCGGAGGTAAGTGACCGCGGCTTGACCGTGCTCGCCGAGAGCGCAACCGCCGCTTGAGCTAGTGTCCAAATGGCGCGCAACATCGCGTCTCGTTAAACCTCCGACGCCCAATTTCTCCTGCCGAAGGCAAAGCCGCGCGAGCGTCGTTCGACCGCGATGCACCCATGGCGCAAAGGTCTCCGGATGAGCTCAGCCACTCATCGGAGGCGGTTAGTTAACCATCTTCCGCTACGCACGCGCCACATGAACAACCAAAACAATTGGGCAGCCAAGCTTCCGCCAACGCCACGTCTTACACCTTGGCAGGAGCGCCCAGGAATAGCCTATCCGTTCCTGTTCATCCTCGCCGTCATTCTCGTCCTGCCGAGCAATGCCGCGCGACCACTGCTTCATGACAGCTTCGCGATTGACTGGGTTTGGGCCGATCAGTTCACTTCCGAGCTTGCCCGCGGAATCCTTTATCCGAGGTGGCTACCCAATTCGGATGGCGGACTTGGAGCGCCGGTCTTCTACTATTATCCTCCGCTCGCCTTTTACGTGTCGGCTGTTTTCGGACTGCTCGGCTTATCAACCTACGCGAGCATCATCGCAACGTTCGCCGCGGCATTTTTCGGATCGGGAATTGCCTGTTGGCACTGGTTGAAAGGACACTGCAGCCAGCCGCTGCTGGGCGCGGCTTTCTTCGTTGTCGCTCCTTACCACCTTCTCGATTACACGGTCCGGGGAGCGCTTGCTGAATCGGTGGCGATTGGGTTGATTCCCGTCGTCGCGATCGGCCTTCGCCGGATCGCCGAGCGGCGGGGCGGCAAAATACTGACCGCGATTAGCTACGGTGCAATGATCGGCAGCCATTTGCCCCTGGCTCTTCTTGTGAGCGTGTTCCTGATTGCACCGACGGCTCTCGCGGCACGCCGGCAGATGGTACACGTTGCGACGGCCGCGGCGCTCGGAATCGCACTCTCCGCCGTTTACCTCGTTCCCGCCCTCGCTCTGGAGCCATTCCACGACGTGGGTCAACTCTACCGTACCCCCAATCTCCAGACCGCTTATTGGGCGGTTTACAACGGCCATTGGTCGGATCCGACGTTCACAATGGTGATGTTCATCATTGTCTCGATCCTGTTTGCCGCAGCCTTGCCGGCCCTTCGGCGCCGAGATGGCTGGGCGCAGTATTCGATGGCCATGGCCTTGCTGGTCTCGGGCATCATACCGTTGCTGTGGTCAATGCCGCTGCTTCAAAAGGTTCAGTTTCCCTATCGCGCACTACCACTTGCCGAGTTTGGACTCGCTACCGCACTTGCAAGGCTTCCGCGGCGGGAGCTCCTCGCGAAGCTGTTCTTCCTATTGCCGCTCCTTCTGTCGATAATGATCGTCCCTGGTTTTCACATTCCCGGCGATAATCTCGCGCGCCTTCGGACGCTCCATCCGGACGTCTATGAATATTTGCCGCGCGGCGTCATGAAACGGGGCCAGACGAAAGCCAGACTAGCCGATATTCTCGCGGCCCGTGTTCCGCCGCCGAAGGTCGCCGGGATGGTGGTCGAGGATCATTTCTATTTTCCCTCGTGGTCGTGCGGCGAGGCGGAGCCACGAACGCAGCTGCTCATTCATAGCAAAACGTGCCATCCGCGCCTCGTCTTAACGAAACCGGAGAAGCTTGGACTCTTCGTCTCAATCGTCGCGGGATCGTTCTTGGGATTAATGGCGTGGCTCGCTTCGGTCACGAACCCGGCAGTGCTCGCCGCACGTTTTGCGCGGATCATGCCAACATCTTCGCCCGCGTCACGCGCTCCCGACGGCGCCTAAGCGACTGCTCACCGATCGTTTCCGCGGTGGTGTATTGGCGGCAGCCTAGCAGGACAGCGGGAAGGTTAGTCTTTCTTTAGGCATCTGTTGTTAATCCTCCGGCGGAAATTCCAGATTAGCGGGTGACAATACCGGCATGAGTGCATTCGGGAAGCGCAGTGGCATCAGTGGTGCACGGCCGAGTTTCGGCGTGGCCAAGCCAATGAAGGGTGGTCCAGCTACCGCAGTGCCGGCGGGCGGCGATCAATTTCCGCCGATCGAGGAGCTGAACCAACCTGCGGAGACAAGTGCCGTCGAAAGCGCGCCGCGAACGGGCGGCATCGGCGCGGCAATGGACCGCCTGACCGCGCGCCAGAACGCTAGCGGCGAAGCAGCAAGCAGCAAGGTCGAAGGCTTTGAGGCTTCGGTCCACCGCATCAAGGAACAAGTTCTTCCGCGCCTGCTTGAGCGGGTCGATCCGGAGGCCGCGGCGACACTCAACAAGGATGAGCTTGCCGAGGAATTCCGGCCGATCATCTCCGAGGTTCTCGCAGAGCTCAAGATCACCCTCAATCGGCGCGAACAGTTTGCCCTTGAGAAGGTACTCGTCGACGAGCTTCTCGGACTAGGTCCGCTCGAAGAGCTGCTTGCCGACCCGGCAGTCAGCGACATCATGGTGAATGGTCCCGAGCAAACCTACGTCGAGCGCAAGGGCAAGCTCGAGATCGCCACCATCCAGTTTCGTGACGAAGAACATCTGTTCCAGATCGCTCAGCGCATCGTGAACAAAGTCGGTCGCCGTATCGACCAGACAACACCCTTGTGCGACGCGCGACTGCAGGACGGAAGCCGCGTCAACGTCATCATTCCGCCGCTATCGCTTCGCGGCACCGCCATTTCAATTCGTAAGTTTTCCGAGAAGCCGATCACGCTCGACATGATGCGCGGCTTTGGTTCGATGTCCGAGAAGATGGCCACCGTGCTCAAGATCGCCGGCGCGAGCCGCATGAACATCGTGATCTCGGGCGGCACCGGTTCGGGCAAGACGACGATGCTTAATGCGCTCTCAAAGATGATTGATCCCGGCGAGCGCGTGATCACGATCGAGGACGCTGCCGAGCTTCGCCTGCAGCAACCGCACTGGCTTCCGCTCGAGACTCGCCCCGCGAACCTTGAAGGCCAAGGCGCCATAACCATTCGCGACCTCGTCATTAACGCTCTTCGTATGCGCCCCGACCGCATCATCCTGGGCGAAATTCGAGGTCCAGAATGCTTCGATCTTCTGGCGGCAATGAATACTGGCCACGACGGCTCGATGGCGACCCTTCACTCGAACTCTCCGCGCGAGTGCCTTGCACGTATGGAGAACATGGTGATGATGTCGGACATCAAGGTCCCGAAAGAGGCCATCAGCCGGCAGATTGCCGACTCGGTGAACCTCATCGTGCAGGTCAAGCGTCTGCGCGACGGCTCACGTCGGACGACCAACATCACCGAAGTGATCGGCATGGAAGGTGACGTCATCGTCACGCAGGAACTGTTCAAGTTCGAATATCTCGATGAAACGGCGGACGGCAAGATCATCGGCGAATATCGCTCGATGGGCCTTCGGCCCTACACGCTCGACAAGGCCAAGCAGTTCGGCTTCGACCAGCCCTATCTCGAAGCCTGCCTCTAGTTTCGAGCTCCCGGTCCTCAGTCAGCGAGCCGTTCAACGCTGACCGACCCGTCTCCTTGTGAAGATAGTCCGATGACGGCGACCGATATCCGTTAACCCTCATCAAGCTCCGGAACAACGGCCATGGAAGGCCGATTGTTACGCCCATGAAAGTCGGCGTTCTCACCTTTCACAAGTGCATCAACTACGGCTCATACTGGCAGGCGCGCTGCATGGTCGAAGCGCTTCGCGCGCGCGGGCATGATGCCGAGCTGCTTGATCATGATTGCCGGTGCGTGCGCCGGGCCGAGGTGCGCTGCGCGCTGCAGCCCAAGCTCCCCGAGCGAACACCGCGACACGAGTTGCCGATTTACGCGCACAAGACCCGGCGATTCATCGACGCAATTACGGCCTTGCCGCTGTCCAAGCCGTTCAACCTCCATCAACCCGACGCCGGCGACAAGTATGATGCGATCGTCGTTGGAAGCGACGAGGTGTGGAACTTCCGACATCCCTGGTACGGCAGCAAACCGATCTTCTGGGGCGACGGATTGAAAACCGATCGTCTCGTTTCCTATGCTGCTAGCTTTGGAAATCACAGCGCCTGGGATGGCATCCACCCCGCCTGGGCGAAAAAGCTCGGGCGCTTCTCATCGATTTCCGTCCGCGATCAGAATAGTCTGCACCTCGTTCGAAACGGCACATCACGCGAGCCCGCGCTCGTGGTCGATCCCTGCCTTCTTTATCCGGAGCCCGCAAAGATGAAGCGAAGATCGGGAGCGGCCTATGCGCTCGTCTACGGATATGCGTTCCCAAGCTGGCTAAAGACGCTTGCGCGCCGCTGGTCCTATGCTGCTGGCTTGAGGCTGGTGAGTGTCGGCTATTCGAACGACTTCGTTCACGAGCAGCGTATCGGCGATGGTCCCGCGGAATTCGCGCAGCTCATGTCCGGGGCAAGTGCGGTGATCACCAATTTCTTCCACGGCTGCGTCTTCAGCCTCTTGAACGGCAAGCCCTGGGTAGCCGCGCCAAGCGACTATCGCTCAATCAAGATCCCCGATCTCGCGTCAACCCTCGGCGCTGACCACAGGCTCGTGGACGGCGACACCGACGACCGGCGATTCGCCGAACTGATGACGACGCCCGTGCAACCTTGGGTCGAGGAAAGGATCAGCGAGCTTCGGGCAAGTTCCCAAAGCTATCTGGATTCGGCGCTTGCCTGATCTCAATCCAGCGCAAATGGCGCGGGCGGGCCTTTGCGTCGGATGCGGCAGCTGTGCCGAGCGAATGCGCTGGGACAGGAACGGCTTCCTAAAGCCGATAAGCGATGGGGGTAGGTCCTTCGCGCAGCAATGTCCGTTTTCACCCGCAGCTGCCAACGAAGACGAGATTGCCCAAGCGAATTTCCCCGACAGCGCCGTCGTGGATGAAAGGATCGGCCGCTTCGAAGCAGCCTATGTCGGACATGTGGCGACCGATCCGTTCCGGCGAAACGGGAGTTCCGGCGGTCTCACGAGCTGGGTTGCCGCTGAACTGCTGCGAACTGGCAAGGTCGAGGGAGTAGCGCATGTCGCACCCACAAACCCCCGCGACGGAAGTCTGTTCGCCTACCGAATCTCGCGTTCGCTCAACGAGCTTAGCCATGGCGCCAAGTCGCGCTACTATCCCGTGGAACTCTCGCAAGTTCTCCACGAGATACGCGCAACGCCCGGGCGCTACGCGATCGTCGGCGTGCCCTGTTTCATCAAGGCCGTTCATCTTCTTCGTCGCGTGGACCCGTTAGTCCGCGAGCGCGTCACGCACACGCTGGGACTCTTTTGCGGGCACATGAAAAGCGCCGCGATGGTCGAGAGCTTCGCCTGGCAACTTGGAACAGAGCTGCAACAGGTGCGGGCACTCGATTACCGAATCAAGGACGCGACCCGCCCGGCCAACTGGTATCGGGCCCATCTCGAGCTCGATCGCGGCAAGGCGATCGAGAAGGACTGGTGGCATCTCGCCGACGGTGACTGGGGCGCCGGCTTCTTCCAGAACCCGGCCTGCAACTGGTGTGATGACGTAGTCGCCGAAACAGCGGACATCGCGTTCGGGGATGCCTGGGTCGAACCTTATTCGTCCGACGGTCGCGGCACGAACGTGGTGATCGTAAGATCAAAGGAGCTTAAATCCATGATTGAGTCCGCGCGCGCGGACGGCCGCCTCGAGCTTGAGGAAGTTGATTCAGAGTTCATCGTCCGAACCCAGGCTGCCGGTCTTCGGCACCGGCGCGACGGACTCGCTTACCGGCTGACCTGGCGCAAAGGGAAAGCCGCTCCACGAAAACGCGTGCCGCCTTCTTCCGCGTTGCCGTTGCGACGAAAGATGGTCTATCGCCTTCGCTACTTCATTGCCAAGCAGAGCCACCCGATGCTCCGGCTGGCTCGGCTCGCGCGGATGCCGTCACTTTATACTTGTTGGGCGCGCTCCATGCTGAGGCTTTACCAGTCCGTCACCTGGTCTCGCGGACGCCTCGGCCGGCTGGTCGATGCCATCCTTCCAGCGCCGGAAGTCTAACAGTAGTCGTCCCTCGGCAAAGTGCCTATTTGGCGCTGAAAGGCGCTTCGCACGCGCGATGCGGCCACTAACGCAAAGGCAATCGCTACGAAATGTGCGGAATAGCTGGTTGGTACAGGAGGCGCGGACGCCGCGTCGATGATCATGTCATCCAGGCACAGTGCCGACGCCTCGTTCATCGCGGACCAGACGACGAGGGCATCCATGTCGACGAGGACTTTGGTTTTGGGATGCGCCGCCTCAGCATCATTGACCTCGCCGGCGGACACCAACCGATCTTCAGCCCTGATCGGCGATTTGCGATCATCTGCAATGGTGAGATTGTAAATCATCGCGATCTTCGTCGCGAAATCGGCAGCGCCTTCGATTTTCGGACCAACAGTGATGTCGAAACGCTCCTGGCTGCGTTTGTTCGCTGGGGCGATGACGCGTGGCTCCGTGCCGAGGGAATGTACGCAGCGGCAATCTGGGATTCGGCGGCACGAACGCTGCGCCTCGCGAGAGACCCGCTCGGGATCAAACCGCTTTTTTTCACCGAGCAGAACGGTGGCGTCGCCTTCGGGTCGGAAATACCAGCATTACGCGCGGTTCCGAGCTATCAGTTCGATGTCGACGAGGCCGGTGTCGATGACTTTTTCACGTTCGGCCATGTCCTTGGTCCCCGCACCATCTTCAGCCAGGTGAATGCGCTTCCGCCGGGGCACCTGCTTCAAGTGGCACGAGATGGTCCACCGATGCTCCGCTGCCTGTGGAAGGCACGAATTCGCACCATCGAAGGTCGGAGCGAGGCCGACTGGATCGATGAAACGCGCGAGCGAGTACGCGCGACCGTCGACCAGCACATGATCGCTGATGTGCCGGTCGGGGCCTTCCTGTCGGGCGGCGTTGATTCTGGCGCAATTGCGGCCGCGATGGCGCGCTCGGGTGAACGCGAAATCAAGCTTTTCACCGCGGGGTTTCCGGGCTCGAAGATCGACGAGACCGCGGCAGCGAGCTCCGTTGCGCGGCATCTCGGCTGCGAACATGTGGTCCTCCCCATTGAACCGAAAACCGCGGCCGACGTGCTCCCGCTTGTGCAAAGCGCGTTCGACGAGCCCTCTGCCGCCAATTCGGCAATACCGCTCTGGTATCTCTCGCGCGCCGCGGCGCAGCACGTCAAAGTCGTCTTGTGCGGCGAAGGAGGCGACGAGCTGTTTCTTGGCTACAATCGCCAGCGCTGGGCCGAACGGATGCGGCGCTATTCGCCTTATCTAAAGCCACTTCGTCTTGACTGGCTCGACGATCTCCCTGGCCTTGGCTCGCGCAATCTCAATTATCTTCGAGAATATGCCGTGCGCTTTCGCGACGGCGCAATGCTGGCGGACGGTTTCGAGCGCTTCTTTGCTGCGGTCGCAATCACATCACCCCAAGTCCGACGTCACATCTATGGGCAGGATTTCGCCGCGCGGCACGAACGCTCGCCGAACTATGCCGACCGCGTCGAGCGCTATTTCGCATCGGAAGACAAGGATCGGCTTTCGTCGCTCGAACAGTTCATGATTGGCGACCTCACGGTTCACATGCCTGCCTCCCTTCTTCAGCGACTGGACCGGTCGTCGATGGCCCATTCGCTTGAGGCACGAGTGCCCTTCCTCTCGCATGGCTTCGTGGATTGGGCGCTGACGATTCCAACCGAGCTCAAGTACCGCCATGGCATCGGCAAATATGTCTTGCGCGAAGCGGTGAAGCCCTGGCTCCCGCGAGCGACGCCCAACGGCCGCAAACTCGGCTTCCAGATGCCTCTGGCGGACTGGTTCACGGGCGGATTCAGCAATTTCGCCCAAGAAGCGTGGCAATCGTCCGGTGCGTCGAAAGCAGGGTTTCTTGATCCATCGCGGGTTGATCAATTGTTCGACGAGCATCGCCGCGGTGAGAGAAACCATGGGCGGCTGCTTTATGCGATCGCGATGTTCAGCTGCTGGTGGCTCGAGCAGAAAGAAGTCGGGACGCGAGCGCCGGCCGCGCATGATCGCCAGGCTGCTGCTCATTGCTAGAGCCGACCGATGCAGGAGAAGTGCAACTGAAGCGCGAGACGCAGGTTCGGATCTGGGCGCTCCTTGGTGCACGTCCCGGCGACAATGACCAGGTAATCGCACTCGCGCGGGCGCTTGGCTTGCCGTTCACTGTCAAGCGTCTGCATTACAACCGCCTTCACCTTCTTGGACCGCGCCTTCTTGGCGCAAGCCTCGCCGCGCTCACGCCGGGCTCTCGACGTGACGTCTCGGCGGACGCCGCGCCGGACGTTACTATCTCCACGGGACACCGGAGCGTACCGGTCGTCCGTTGGCTGCGCCGCCGCGCGGGAACGCGCTCGATCCACATCGGATTTCCCAGGGTTTCGCCCGCAAACTTCGATCTTGTCGTAGCGACCCCGCAATATCCTATCGCCGACCACCCAAACCTTCTGCGAATTCCCATCGCTCTAACGAGCGCTGCGGTTTCGTACCCAGATCCGAACGGCACCGATCGCGATGTCGACTTGCCTTATCCGAGACGTTTGCTGATCGTCGGCGGACCAACCTTGTTCTGGAAGCTCAATCGGCAGGCAATTGCGCGAACGCTTGGCGAGTTGGTCGACGAAGCACGCTCGAGTGGGGGGGCAGTTCTCGTTACTTCAAGCCCGCGAACTCCTGTTGTGGTACGTAGGGAACTTGCATCAATTCTGCGCAACGCCGGCGTCGAAAGCCTATTGGCCCATCCGGGCGATGGCTGTTCCTACGAAACTCTGCTGACGGCGGCCGATTCCATTCATGTGACGGCCGACAGCGTGTCGATGATTTCGGACGCGGTCTGGACCGCCAAGCCCGTCGCCCTCATCGCGGTCGCGCCGTCGGCGGCCGGACGGCTGGTATTTAGCATTCACGACATGCTCAAGCCTGGAACGCGTGTCTATCCCCAGGACTTGCGCTTCTTCTGGCGCGCTCTTCAGGACATGGGGGTGAGCGATGAGCTCGCGGCTCCTCGAAGCTCGACGCGCGCGATTGTTGCGACAGTTACAAGCCGGGCAGCGGCTCTGGTCGCAAAAAGGCGCGCTGCTGTATTGACACAATAATACAGTTATCATTATTGTCAGCGCGCTAACAGGAGAGCTGCGATGTATAGTCAGCAAGAGCTGGACGACGCGGTGGCGTCGGGCGTGATTACCGTCGAGGCAGCAAATGCCCTGCGTGCCCACATCGAGCGTCAGCGCGCAACAGCAATACCCGATGAAGAGCAGTTCCGGCTGATTACCGGCTTCAATGACATCTTCGTTGCAATCGCTTCGGCCATCCTGTTGTTCGCGGTCGGCTGGATCGGCCAGAGTATCGGCCAATCGATCGGTCTTGCGATTGATGGTGACGGTCCATCGTTCCTTGCTCCGCTTCTGGTTGCTGGAACGGCATGGGGATTGGCGCTCTATTTCACCGCGAGGCGCCGGATGGCGCTCCCCTCTATCCTCCTTCTCCTTGCATTCGTCGGCGGGGTGTTCGCGACTGCTCTCTTGGCATTCATCCTTGCCGTGGGCGCCGATCGCGCGAACAACAACAACGCCCTCGTTGGGATACTTGCGTCCGCAGCCGCGGCGATCGCGGGTGGCGCTGCGTGGCTTCACTGGCGTCGTTTCCATGTGCCGATCACGGTCGCCGCTGGCGCTGCAGCGGCGGCTGGAATCGTCGTCGGGCTCGTGCTTGCTGGCCTTGGGCAAGATCCGGCTCACGCGAGGAACGTGATCCTCGCTCTCGTGCTGGTCCTTGGCATCGGCATGTTCATGTTCGCCATGTGGTGGGATGCGTCAGACCGAACGCGGCTCACGCGCCGGTCCGATGTTGCTTTCTGGCTGCACCTGCTCGCTGCACCGATGATCGTGCACCCCATTTTCACGCTTCTCGGTCTCACCAGCGGGCACATCAGCGTCGGTGAAGGGCTTGCGGTGGTCCTGCTTTACGTCGCTCTCGGCGTCACGGCGGTTGCCGTCGACCGGCGAGCATTGCTCGTTTCGGCGCTTGCCTATGTTCTTTATGCGCTTGATGAGCTGTTCCGCGAATTTGGTGCTGTCGAGCTCAACGTCGCCCTCACCGCTCTCGTTATTGGGTCCGCGTTGCTGCTGTTGTCGGCGTTCTGGCACCAGGCTCGGATGGCCATCGTTCGGCCGCTTCCCGAGACTTTGCGAGACAAGTTGCCGGTGCTCGACCGCTCGCTCGTCAGCCAACCAGCCGCATGAGGCGCCGCTCGAGCGGGGCGAGCACGCCGGCAAGGTCGTGTCCACGCTTCAACACTGCTCCATGCTCGCCAATAAGCGCAAACGCGCCCTGCTTGTGACGTAGCGCGGGCCGCTTTTCGATCCTTATCTCCGGGCGTTCACTGTGGCGCCGGAACGCTGCGAACACGGCGACTTCGGGATCGATCCTAAGCGCGTAATCGCGCCAATGGCCTGCAGCGACCATTCGGCCATAGAGATCGAGAATCCGGCCGAGTTCCCTGCGATCGAACGTGGCGATTGGGCGCCGGTCCCAGGCACTCGGGAACGGCGCGATGACGCTCAAGCGCTCTTGACCTTCGGCTGGGCCTGCTTGGTGGCCTTGAGCATCTTGATGTCGCGGCGAAGCTCCGCGATTTCGTTTTCAAGCTCGACGAGGCGAGCGCGCACCGGATCGACGTCCTCGCCACAAGGCGTGCCATACGGCATGAACCCGGGGCTATAATGAACGACGTCGACCGGGACTGGCTTGGCTGGAATCCCGACAACGGTCTGCCCGGCGGCAACGTCCTTCGTCACGACGGAATTCGCACCGATCTTCGCACCTTCGCCGATCTCGATGGGCCCCAGTATCTGGGCCCCTGAACCGACCACTACGCCATTGCGAAGAGTTGGGTGTCGCTTGCCTCCGACACCAGTCGTCGGGTTTGTGCCACCGAGCGTAACATGTTGATAGATGGTGACGTCGTCACCGATTTCGGCGCTTTCGCCAATGACGCTGAAGCCGTGATCGAGGAAGAAGCGCCTCCCGATCTTCGCTCCGGGATGAATGTCGATCCCCGTAAGGAAGCGTGCGAAGTGATTGACGAGCCGAGCCAGAAAAAAAAGATGCCCTTCCCAAAGCCAGTGAGCAACGCGGTGGAGACCAAGAGCCGTGACTCCGGGATAGAAAAGGATATCCCAGCGCGAACGTGCGGCTGGGTCGCGTGATTTGACCGAATCTAGGTAAGCGACCAGGCCCGAGTTCAAGCTAGCTTCTTCCTTCCTTCCAAACTCCAATCTAAGTGCGCGGCGCAGTAAATTCCAGCGTGACTGCTAACGACGTCTTGGAACAGGATGCCAAAGCCATGATTTTGACGCCTAGGCTGCTTACTCGAGGGGGTTTCTAATCTTTTCTGCCTATAATCCGCTCTACTCGCTTGCGGGCTTCCTCGTTGGCATGCTGGTCGGAATGACCGGTGTCGGCGGCGGCTCGCTGATGACGCCCATTCTCGTCTTATTGTTCAACTTCCATCCCGCGACGGCGGTTGGCACGGACCTCCTCTACGCTTCGGTAACAAAGACGGTCGGTACTGCTGTCCATGGCAAGCAGGGAACGGTCGACTGGCGGATCGTCGCTGCGCTCGCATGCGGAAGCGTTCCAGCATCCGTCCTGACGATTTTCGTAATGAGCCAGGTCGGAACGCTCGATGCGCATGCGGCAGGGACTCTGAACCTCGTTCTGGGTGCCGCGCTATTGCTTACGAGCTTTTCCGTATTTCTGCGGCCCCACATCCTGAGCTGGGCAGGTCATCACATCCATGCACTCGAGCCGCGCGAGCTAAAGGGTTGGACGATCCTCGTAGGCTTCGTCTTGGGCGTGCTCGTGTCGGTGACCTCGGTCGGTGCCGGAGCCCTTGGCACAACAGCACTCCTGATCCTCTATCCGAGGTTACCGGTAGCGCGCATTGCTGCGAGCGACATCGCGCACGCGGTTCCACTGACGTTGATCGCTGGCATCGGTCACTGGTTGATGGGTTCTGTCAATTTCACGCTGATGGGCGCTCTACTTGTCGGATCAATTCCGGGAATCGTCGTTGGAAGCCTCCTTAGCGGCCGATCGTCGGACGCCATCTTGCGACCGGTCCTCGCGGTAACTCTGCTCGTTGTATCAATCCGAATGCTGATCGGCTGATCGCGAAACCTGGGGTTTGTCGCGAGGCCGGCCCTTGCCGATCATCGAAGCTCGTCCCGTCGTCTCATCATCCGCATACGCTCGCGCAGATCGGACGATGGCGAACGCGCGCTATTTGCGCTTGGGCTGCCAAAGTTCGATCTTGGTTCCCTCCGGATCCATGATCCAGGCGAACTGGCCCGTCGAGTCGCTGTCCTGCTTCAGGATCGCAATGCCTTTCGCCTTGAGCCGTGCAATCATCGCATCCATGTCGTCGACCGCAAGGTCGATCATGAATTCTTTGGTGGACGGAGCAAAATAGGTGCTTTCCATTGGAAAGGCGTTCCACACCGCCTGCGGTGGATGCCCGGGCACGTCGTAGCGAAGAAGCGCGCCGCCCCAGGGCTCGAGCTTCATCCCGAGAACATCCTCGTACCAGGCGGCGAGCGCACGGGGGTTGCTGCTCTTGATGAAGATGCCGCCAATACCCGTCACTTTGCCAGTTGGGACAGGCGATTGCGCCATGATCGCTACCGGTTGATCGAGAAGGATTGCCAGCATTGGTCCTCCAGGAATTCCGCTCGAATATCGTAGGATAGCATGGGGTCCTTGGCACGACAAAGTCGCGCGTGCGAGCACATGGACCCGAGGTTTTGACGATCGCTAAAGCGTCGCGTGCACCGTCGCGATTGCCTTCATCAC
>DASRBJ010000039.1:0-2482 GCA_035653695.1 Sphingomicrobium sp. | reverse complement strand
CCCGACGCTCAGCGTGTCTCCGGGCTTGGCAACAGCGAGCCGCTCACTCGTAAATGCTGCATTTGCTGCCATGCCGGTAAGCGCAACGGCGATGCCGAAGTGCGCGACGACCATGCCCCAGGTCGTGAGCGGTGCACGAATGGGATTGCGACCGATGAGAGGCAATAAGCTTGCGGCCATCAGATAGGCTGCCGCAACAAATCCGAGGCGCGGCAGGATGGCCATCGCTGGCCAGAGAATGATGGTGATCACAAGGGCGGTAACACCAAGCAGCGCCGGCACCTTCAGCCGTCCGAGCACCGGCCGACGTTCGCGTCTCCAGCTCAGCAAAGGTCCAACACCGACGAGTATTGCGAGGACGAGGGCGAGCGGGCCGACGGCGGCATTGAAATAGGGCGCGCCGACGGAGAGCTTCTCCCCGCTGAGAGCCTCGATGAAAAGCGGGTAGAGTGTGCCGAGGAACACGATGCCGAGGATGACGCTGAGGAACAGATTGTTCACGACCAAACCACTTTCGCGGCTGACGAGTTCAAACGGCGCCCCTTCCTTCAACGTCGCGCCGCGGAAGGCAAACAAGGTGAAGGCTGCGCCGACGTAAATCGCGAGGAGTGCCAGCAGGAACGTACCGCGCTGCGGATCGATCGCAAACGCATGGACCGACGTGAGGACGCCCGAGCGGACGAGAAAGGTACCGACCATCGACATCGAGAACGCGATGACTGCAAGCATCATGGTCCACGCCTTAAGCGCTCCCCGAGCAGCAAGGACGTTGATCGAGTGAAGCAGCGCCGTTGCTGACAACCAAGGCATGAGTGACGCGTTCTCGACAGGGTCCCAGAACCAGTATCCGCCCCATCCAAGATCATAATATGCCCAGTAGCTGCCAGCGGTTATCCCAAGCGTAAGCAAAATCCAGGCACCAAGCACCCAGGGTCGCATGGCGCGAGCGAGGCGGCTGTCGACTTCACCGGTGAGAAGAGCGCCGACGGCAAGGCTGAATGCAACCGACAAGCCGACATAGCCAAGGTACAAAGTCGGGGGATGGAAAGCGAGGCCCGGGTCCTGAAGGAGGGGATTTAGCCCCTGCCCGTCCGCGGGCGGGTTAAGCAGCCGTGCAAACGGGTTGGACGCGATCAGCAGGAAGGCGTAAAAGCCGAGTGCGAGGATCGCCTGGCTTCCAAGCCCCGCGATGAATGTACGTTCGCTGAGCCGCCGACCAAAAAGGGCGAGCGCGGCGCCGGCGATCGACAGGATCGTGACCCAAAGAAGCATCGATCCTTCATGGTTCCCCCAGGTGCCGGCAATCTTGTAGATAAAGGGCTTGGCGCTATGGCTGTTCTCGACAACGAGTGCGACCGACATGTCACTGGTTGCAAATAGCAATACCAGCAGCACGAACGCCGACAGCGTAAGTACGCCCTGGACGATTGCGACGGCGCGCATCGGCCGCGCGACATCGATCTCGCTTCGTAGAGCAAGAAGCATCAGCAGAAACTGGTAGGCGGCAAGCGCGGCCGCGAGCCACAGTGCGGCTAGTCCTGCCTCGGCAATCATTTCTCGAGCGTCTTCCCCGCCTTGTGCTCCGCCGCCAGGTTTCCAAGCTGCGGTGGCATATAGCGCTCGTCGTGCTTCGCTAATATCTGGTCAGCAACGAACGTGCCGTTGTGCATCCTCCCTTCGGCGACCGCTCCACTACCTTCCCGGAAGAGGTCTGGAACGATACCCCGATACATAACGGGCGTCGTCGCCTTCCCGTCCGTCAGCGCGAAGAGGATCGTGACGCCGTCGGCCTGCCTTTGAATCGATCCACGTTCGACCATCCCGCCGAGGCGAGCGATCCGACCATCCCTCGCCTTTCCAGCAACGATATCGGCAGGAGTATAGAAAAAAGATGCCTGGTTCCGCAGTCCCCACATGCCAAGCAAGACGGCGACGAGTACCGCGACGATCGCAGAACCCAGCAGGACCAGGCGCTGGTTCTTCGGCTTCATCGATTTCTTAGCGCTTCCGCTCCGGCTTCGGCTCGCCGCATCGAGACGAACGCCCACAGGAGCAAGGCGACGGTCAGGCAGATCGCAACCGTATAGGCTGCGATAACAAACGGCCAAGGGTTCATTGAATGCTCATTCGGCGCATTCGCGCTTCGACCTTGGCTTCGGCGAGCTGTGCCCGCATTCGCATCAGTGCGGCGGCGGCAAAGAGGCAGGTGAAACCGATCATCGTCAAGGGGAGAGGCCAAAGTATCGAACTGTCGATCGTCGAGCCTGTAAGCCCGATGCTTTCACCCTGGTGAAGCGTTCGCCACCACAGCACGGAATAGTGGATGATCGGAAGATTGATCGCACCAACAAGACCATAGATGGCCGTGATTCGTCCCTCACCGCCTCTCTCGCGCTCGGCCGATGCAAGCCCAATGTATCCAAGGTAGAGGAAGAAAAGGATGAGCATCGAGGTGAGGCGACCGTCCCACTCCCACCAGGTT
>DASRBJ010000038.1:0-5519 GCA_035653695.1 Sphingomicrobium sp. | reverse complement strand
GGACGGTATGCTGGGAGCGGCGCCGGTCGTGCTGGAGATAGGAGGCCCAGCGAGCGGCGAGCGCGCTCGCCGGATGGACTACTCTTGAGGCGTCGTGAGGCACTTGCGGATCATAGCCGCAAGAGAGTTGCCGAGGAACATGAGCAATTCCGAGCCGTGGCGAGCATCGAGCTTGAGCTCGGCCCGCTGGCCGAGCGCGAGCAGGCCCGACGGCAGCGGAGGCTCGCAGGCGATGCGGACCAGCGCCTCGGCGCGGATGAGGTCGCAGGCGGGGCCGAATAGAGGATGGCCCCTTTCGACCGCGCGCATCTCTACTCCTTCGACACGCTCGATCGCGCGGCGGAGGATCGCTGGATCGACGATCTGCACGCCGCTTCCATCCGCACGAAACCCTTCTGCGCCTACGACCAGCGACACCGCGACCGAATCGATGCCGAGGATCAGCGGCCATTCCTGGGTGACGACGTGAAGCAGCGCTTCGACCGTGTCCGCATCGATCGCGGCGAGCACCGCTTCGTGGATCGAGGCGACCGCTCCCGAATGGCCGCGGGCGAAGGCGATGAGGTCCTGGTTCGCTTCTTCGACGGCGCCGAGCCGCTGACGCAAATGCGCCACGGCCCGCTCTTCGAAGGGGATCACCGTTGCCATTATCCAAGAATACGCCCGGGCCGGTTAATTTCCTACTCAGCGCTCCTGATCACTCGACATGTTATTAATCCAGTGCAACTTATTGCACCCATGTTGTGGATCGCCCTCGCCGCTGCCGCGCAGCTCAGTGCCCCTGAGCCGATCAACCTGAAGAAGTGGTTCAGTTTCGAAGACGTTCCATCTTACCTGATGCAGATGGGCACTGGCATTTGGAACGTGGGAATCCGCGTCAATGTCGCTTCCGACGGCGCAGTTCAGAATTGCGAGGTGGAGTCGGGAAGCGGGATCCCGAAATTGGATAAACTCACATGTATGATTGTGACAGTGCGTGCAAAGTTTCGACCGGCGCACTTTGCCGATGGATCACCTGCACATGGCGCTTACCGGACCTCGGTGAACTGGCTTGTTCAGGACGCGCCTGGCGAACTAATCGAGCGAAGCAAGCCGGATTTGGACATCACGGTACGGCAACTCCCTCGCGCCTTTGGCAAGTCATCTCTGGTGCGCGTGATGTTCGCAGTTGATGCGAACGGAAATGCCTCGTCCTGCACGGGGGAGCCCGGCGATAATTTCGAGCAGGCGAAGAATGAACCCGCGCTCGTACCCCTCGCGTGCGAGCAGTTCATGAACAGCTACAAACCGACTGTGGCGAGGGATACTGCAGGTAATGCTGTTCCGTCGGTACAGGACGGCTTGGTCCGCTTTACCGTTAAGGGCCAGTAGCCACTGCGCAAAACAAAAACGGCGGCGCCGTGAGGCGCCGCCGCTTCCGTTCACGAAGTCGAGGACCTCGGCTTAGCCGAGGTGGTTCGACACGTTGTTGAACGTCGTGTTGAGCTTGTTGCCGATGCCCTGCATCGCGCCAATCGCCGCAACGGCGATAAGGGCCGCAATCAGGCCGTACTCGATGGCGGTCGCGCCCTCTTCGTTACGAATCAGCTTGAGAAACTTGCTCATGGTCTTCGCTCCTTGGTTCCATTTTTGCGGAGGCGTGAGCCGCCGCGCCCTGCTTTCCACGACAGGGATGACTGGAACTAACCGTCGAGCGGTTGAAGAAGCGTTACGTCGGACGGTTGCGGAAGGGTTAAAGACAAATAGAAGCGAGTGTCTTCAGGCGATCTTCTGACCCGTTTCTTGCCAGTCCTTGAGGAAGCTCGCGATTCCGGCGTCGGTCAGCGGATGCTTGAACAGCTGCCAGATGATCTTCGGGGGCACGGTCGCGATGTCCGCGCCCATTTTCGCCGATTCGACGACGTGCATCGGGTGCCGGATGCTGGCGGCGAGAATCTCGGTTCCGTAATCGTAATTGTCGTAGATCAGCCGGATGTCCGAGATCAGCTGCATGCCGTCGGTGCTGATGTCGTCGAGCCGCCCGATGAACGGCGAAATGAAGGTGGCGCCAGCTTTCGCGGCGAGCAGCGCCTGGGCGGACGAAAAGCAGAGCGTGACGTTGACCATCGTCCCGTCGCTCGACAGCGACTTGCAGGCCTTCAGCCCGGCGGGGGTCAGCGGCACCTTGATCGCGATGTTGTCGGCGATTTTGCGGATCACCTCGGCCTCGCGCATCATCCCTTCGTAATCGAGCGCGACCACCTCCGCCGATACCGGGCCCTTCACCACTCCGGCGATTTCCTTCACCACCTCGAGGAACTTGCGGCCCGACTTATGGATCAGGCTGGGGTTGGTCGTCACTCCGTCGAGCAGGCCGGTCGCGGCGAGCTCGCGGATTTCGGAAATTTCAGCAGTGTCGGCGAAGAATTTCATGGCGATTGCGTGGGCTCCGGCTTTGGTGGATGGGCGGGCAATAGCGCCTGCGGCGCAAGGCGTCACGCGTTCCGGGATGGAGGCAGGGAATGAGCGAGCATGTGCGGGTCGAACGCGAAGGCGGGGTCCTGGCGATCACGCTCGCCCGGCCGGAGCGGCGCAATGCAATCACGATCGCCATGTACGGAGCGCTTGCCGACGCCATCGCCGGCTCCGGGGACCATACCCGCCTGATCACGATCCGCGGCGAAGGCCAAGACTTCGCGGCCGGGAACGACCTCGCCGACTTCCTCGCAGTGCGGCCCGGAGGCGATGAGGAGATCGCGGTCTGGCGGTTCCTCCGAGCGCTTGCTGGATGCGAGATCCCGATGGTCGCCGCGGTCCACGGCAATTGCGTCGGAATCGGAACGACGATGCTGCTCCACTGCGATCTGGTGGTCGCCGACGACAGTGCGCGCTTCTCAATGCCCTTCGTCGATCTCGCGCTGGTGCCGGAGGCGGCGAGCTCGCTGCTGCTGCCGCGGATTGCCGGACGGCGGAGAGCGGCGCGCTATCTGCTGCTCGGCGAGACGTTCGGCGCCGAGGAAGCTGAGACAATCGGGCTTGTGAGCCATCGAGTGTCCCAGGGACAGCTCGATTCGAAGCTCGATGAGATCGTCGCGGCGCTGCTCGCGAAGCCCGCCGAAGCCTTACGCCAGACCCAACGGCTGCTCCGCCACGGCACTCGCGAGGAACTGCTCGAGCGAATGAAGTTGGAGAGCACGGCTTTCGCGGAGCGCCTGACCTCGCCCGAGGTCGCCGAGGCGATCACCGCCTTCTTCGCGGCTCGATCGAAGAACTAGCTCGCGCAACTGCTCGCAGCAGTTGAGGCGGTGACGTTCGTCGATGCAATCCAAACACGCTTCGACCGAGAGACTTTGATGGTTGGCCCCGGAAAGAGCAGCAGATTGGTGGGCTGCTGGTAGCAAACTGTCAGATCGTAATAGGAACCGGTGCCGCTGGTTCCGACGCTGGGATCGTCCACGGTAAACGTACCAGGGCCGATGCCGTAGACGCTGTTCTGAATTTTCGCTTTGACGCTATCGGAAGCCGGGGAAGGACCGCTTCCAGGAGAGGGCGCGCTGCAGCCGCTGACGCCAGGAATGCACAGCGTCGCGTACCGAGCGCCCTGGCCAAGTGCCTGCTGAATTCCCGCCATCGCGCGATACACCTGCGCGAGCTGCACAAATGCCCAGATCATCACGATAAGGACGGGCAAAGCGAAGGCCATCTCGATCGCCGCAGCGCCGTGCTCGTCCGCTGCGATTGGAGCGCGCGTCATCAAAACGTCCTCATGCCTGCAGTCGCGGAAAGGTGATATGTGGAATCGCCGCTGTTGAAAGCGGCGAAATGGATCGGGAACAAGGGCGTGTACTTGTCGGTCACGTTGACCTGCACATACCCGGCCTTTGTGCCCGTGCATGCACTCACATATCCATCGTAAGTGGCCGAGTTCGTCGTCGACTGGCTGGTCGTCGTTCCACCCGTGGTGCAGTCCAACCGCCAGGTCACCGTGATGGTCTGGGTAGGGCTCGTGTTGCAGGTCGTGACCCCGCCGGTGGTCGTGCTACCGTTGACCTGACATTGGACCTCGTTCGCGAGCGTGCTTTCGACCGTAGAGTCCCCCGTCGTGTTCATGATCTTTTCGATCGCTCGCTGGGCGCCCTGCTCGAGCCCCAGCTTCTTGCTGAAGGCGTTGCTCATGTCCACGATGCCAACGACCGTGAGCGCGAGAACCGGCGCGACCAGCGCCAATTCGATCACGGCGGCGCCGCGCTCGTTCCGAAGAATAATCACGCGACAAGCCTTACGATGTGCACCGAACCGCCGCCCGGCTCCTTGCCGCTGCAGGCGGTATCGTCGGGGCTGCTGATTGCGATCGAGCTGTTGCCCAGAAACGAGATGTTGTTGGCAACCCACATCGCACACAGCGAAGTGGCCGTACCGGTTCCGTTGATCTGCAGGGTATCGTGCGGGAAATAGACCGCTCCCGTCAGGACGTTGTTTGAGCCGCCGTTGATCCTATCGGTGCTCACGCTTGACTTTCGGCGGTCCTGGAAAACCGCGATTCCTGCATAAGTGCCCGTAGTCGGCGACGTAATGTTGGTTTGCGATTGCGCGTTTGCCGAGTAGGTCCCGATGGTGTTCGACGTGGAATCGGAATTCGTCAGGACGATCGTGCAGCTGCTGCAGTTGAAGATGCCCTGCATGTTTGCACTACCCGTCCCACCATGGGCGGCGTTCGCGTCGATATAGATCGGTCCGGAATAGCTGTTCGGTACGGTCAGCCCTGTCTTGTTGCTGGCTGAGGTCGAGAGCGACGTCCAGCAGTTCGCGCCCGTCTGCACGTTGCCGGACGAGTCGAGATAGGTCGAGTTCGCCATATCGGTGCTCTCGCTGAGAGCATCGTAGACCCAGGTGGTAGTGGAAACACCTTTGACCTTCGTCGTCACATAATGGCCGGCGCAATGCATCTGCGTCGGATCCGGCGTGATGTTGGAGAACGGATCCGGAATCGTCGGCGAGTACGGGAGGTATTGCGACACGTTGAAATTGTTCGATTGCGAAATGCCGCCGACACCGGCGACCGCCTTGGCCGTCACCGAAGAGCTTCCACCCGCGCTCGCGGAATTCGACGACGCGGAGTCGGAGTAGAGGATGCAGGTCGGCGCGTTCACCGTGGCATTGCCATTGTAATTCATCGCTGTCCCGGAGCTGTTAAGCGCCAGCGCACACGGGTGTCCCGTCGATATGCCGGCGGCGGTCGCGCTTGCGGTGATTATTGGCGCAGCACTCAGGAACAGGGAGCTGAACGGCAGACGCTGCTGGATTCGCAGCGTGACGGCTACCTGGTTGGATTCATATGTCGTGTCCGCCGGATAGGTCAGGCTGGAATAGCTGCCCACCGTTCCGGTGCACGGCGTCGAGTCCAGTAGGGGCATCCAAGTGTGCAAGTTGACCGCGAGGTCGTTGCAAACCGCGGTCGGCGTATTGGTCGTCGCCCCGTTCGCATTTTCACGGTCATAAACACCGGCGACCGCCGCAGAATCCGCGGCCCGCTGCAATTG
>DASRBJ010000037.1:0-2167 GCA_035653695.1 Sphingomicrobium sp. | reverse complement strand
CGAGGACACCGAGTTGATCACGCGTGTCCAGCTTGGGATGCAGTCGCCCAGCTACAAGGCTGGGCCGCTCGGCACGAGCGAGGTTTGCCTCAGGAGCTTTGCGCGGAAAGTTCGCCTGTTCATTCCTGAGGCGCGGCTTGATTCGCCGCCGCCTGCTGGGTGGACGCGCTTCGCCAACGCGAGATAATCCGGATCGGAAGGCCAGCGAGCGCGAGCACGGTCGCCGAGAGCAAGACGTCGACGCCGGCGCCGACGAACATTGCAATCGAATAAAGGACACCGATCACCAACAGGATTGTCCCGTTGCCGCCGGCGCGCAGCTTCAAGGCCGCGCTCGCGCACACGACATAGAGCACGAGTGCAAGGACCGTCGAAACGAGGGTGATGAAGACGTAGACGCTGACGAAATTTTTCGACGAGCTTGCAAGGACGAGGAGTGCTGCAGCGACGGCACAAATGTAGAGGGAACCGGCGGGAGCACCAAGCTTGTTTGGACGCGCAAATATCCGAGGAAGGTCGCCTGCCTCGGCCATCGTCCGCGACGATTCCGCCGCGACGAGGAGCAACGAATTTGCAGTCCCGAAGGCGCTTACGGCGCCGATGAGTGCAACGAGAGTCCCGGCTGCAGCGCCGAGCAGCGGCGCGATCGCGTCGGCAAAAGGCGCTCCGCTTTTTGCGGCAGCCGCGCTTGGCAGGAGCAGAAGCGTCGCAACCGTCGTCAGGAGATACATGACGGCGGTGAATCCAGTGCCAACGATGGTTGCCCGTGGCACGGTTGTGGTCGAATCGCGCGTGACATTGGCAGCCATTGCCGCGCATTCAAAGCCGGTGAGAGAGAATAGGATCAGGGCTGCGGCGGCCGTCGTCCCGCCAATGCTAAGAGGCATTGGCGCAAGCTTCTCAACTTGCTGCCCCGATCCAAATCGCGCGACCACGAGCGCCAGCACGGCAAGCAACGGCACGAGCTTCACAAGGACTGTCCCGACCTGAAGAGCACCGGCTGATCGAGCGCCCCTCAGATTCACGAGCAGGAGCAAAAGGATGGAGCCGAGAGCGACGGCAATTAGTCCTGCGCCGGAGAGCACTTGGGGGAAGACGTGACCGAGCGCTCCAGCAACCGCGACGGCGACGCCGGCGACACCCGTTACTTGGGAGAGCGTGTAGCACCAGAGCGTCACGAAGGCCGGCATCTCGCCGAAAGCGCGATCAACGTAGACGAACGGGCCACCCGGAAATCGCGCCGCGAGGCGCGCTAGCGCGAAGGCTAGGCACATCGTCCCACATCCGGTGAGGACGAAAGCCGTAACGATATTCGCTCCGAACGGCGCGACCGTGGTAGGAAGCAGGTAAATGCCCGAGCCAACCATCGAGCCGACGACCATCGCGAGGCTCATCCACTTGCCGAGCATGCGGGCGCGCGGCTCGGGATGAGTGTCGATCAGGCAGGCTGAGTCATCCATGACCTCGCGCTTCGCAGGTCACGGCAAGCAGCGCAATCTTAGAGCGAAGCGTTAGCCTCGCAGCGACTGGGCGATCTTGAGATGCTTGCGAAGCGTCGGCAGCTGTTCACGGGCAAGTGCCGCCGTGCGCTTGTCGCCGCTTCGCGCCTGCTGCTCGAACTTGGAAATGTCCTTTTCATGGTCATTGATCATGTAGCGTTTAACTTCGCGGTCGAACGCCGGCCCATGAAGGTGCTGGAGCTTGGTATATTCGGCGCGCGCCTCGGGCATCATCGAATCCGGGACGGGCACGTGCAATTGGCGTGCAACATCGGCGGCTTGGCTTTTCGCCTGCGTGTGGTCGCTAACCAGGGTATTGCCGAAACTCCGGACGTCGGGGCTCTTTCCCTCTGACGCGATCAGTTGACCCAAGTGAATTTCTGAATTGTCTCCCTGGATCGCTTCGTTCAGGAATTTTGCCGGCGGCGCGGCAATTGCTGTCGAAGACGCGATCATCGCTCCAGCGAACAAGAGTTTGCGTAACATTTCTCGAAATCTCCTCAGCAATCTGACGTGACCAGCAACTGTTGCGACGGGCCTCAGGTTCCTACTGTCGCTTGACCGAGGTGGCGTCAGCGGCCAAGCGCGCGCCGGATTGAACGAGGGATTTAGATGCGGGCTTTTCTTTTCCCAGGTCAGGGCAGCCAATCGGTAGGAATGGGTGCAGG
>DASRBJ010000036.1:0-2515 GCA_035653695.1 Sphingomicrobium sp. | reverse complement strand
CGGCAACCGTGGCGCCGGGCGGCCCGATCGACGATAACATCGCTCATTCCGCCGGAAGGGCGACAATCAGTTCCTCGCAACAACAAACGCGCCACAGTGCCGCGCGCGCCGCAAGTGCCACTCCTCGAACGCTCCCGCCGGCGACATTGCCCGCCGACAGTGCCGCGACGATGTCGAATGCCCCGCTTGCGACAGTAACGAGCACGTCGACCCCAAGTCCGCTTTCGAGCCAAGCCGCACCGCTTCCGACCTCGTCTGTGCCTGCTCGGCCGAATTCGCTCGGCCCAGAGCACAAGCTCCTGCTCTGGCCCTGGCTTTTCGCTGCGTTGGCACTTGCCGGCGCGACCATGTTCTTGCTTTGGCGCCGCCGACAGCCAGAATATTATGCGGGTGGCGCGGACTTCGATCTCTTTGTGCCGGCGGCACCCGCTGGACCAGGTCCGCAGCGAGCGCCAGTGCCTCAATTGCAGCCTCGCACCGTTTCGCCACCGGAGACACAGCCCTCTCCTGCACCGCCTTCACCAAAGCCCGTCACTTCGCCGAAAGGCATCGTTTCGACGCGCCTACGGCCGGTGTTAGAACTTGCCGTTCAACCAGTGCGATGCCTGCTCGAGGATGAGCGTGTCGTGCTCGAGTTCGAGCTAGAATTGTTCAATTCCGGCGCGGCTCCGGCGCGCAGCGTCCTCGCTGAAGCTAGCCTATTCAATGCTGGCCAAAACCAAGACCAAGAACTCGCAAGGTTCTTTGCAAAGCCGCTGGGCGCCGGTGAACGCGTGGACTCAATTCTTCCGATGAAGCGCCTCGCGTTCGTGAGCCAGGTAATCGCCCCACGCACGGCAATCCAAGAATATGAGCTGGGCGGTCGCAAGGTGTTCGTCCCAGTGCTTGCCTTCAATGCAATCTATTCCTGGAGCGGCGGTGAAGCGCAGACGTCACTCGCTTTCCTGGTCGGTCGAGATACGGCCAGCGAGAAGCTCGGCCCACTCTTGCTGGAGCGTGGTCCGCGACAGATCGTGAAGCTTGCGGCTCGACCCTTGCCGACGGCGCTTCGAACCTAATTCATTCGGCCGGACTGAGGGTTCGCTGCTCGTAACGATTGCCGGTAAGACGCAGAAGCTGCACACCGAACAAGAGTACTCCGAGGAACCATAGTATCGAGCCGACGATCGCTATGCCCGGCGAATTCCGAAGAACGGCAAATCCAATGCCGATTGGCAGCAGCACGGAACCGATTGCCGACACGATGAAGTGATAGAAAGCAAGTCGCGTTGCCGCCATTTGCGGGTATGCGCGATAAGCGAGGCCGAACAATCCAAGCGAGGCCCAGCCGGCAAGATTGAGATGCGCGTGCACGGGTGCCAGCTGGAAGTCTTCCTTGGTGCCCATGACAATTCCAAGGACTGCTCCACAGATAAGAAGGAAAGTGGCAAGCAGCAGGAAGTACAGATCAACGCGTTTCATCGAACATTCTCCCCATTCGCTCGCACGAACTTCGCACCGTGTGCGCTCTTTTCTCAAGTCAATTTTTCTCGATTAAAGCACTTCCGAATTGTAACTGTGCCACGCGAGGATCGCCGCAGCTCCACGATGCGGCTTCCAAGCTTCGGCAAGTCGTCGAAGCTCCTTCTCTTGTGGCCTTGAATCGAGTCCCATCAGTTTTCCAAGCTCGACGAGCACGGCAAGGTCGCCAGCCGGAAAAACGTCGGGGCGGCCTTCTGCGAACAGCAGATAGATTTCCGCGGACCAGCGCCCAATGCCCTTGATCCTTGTCAGCAGTTCAATCGCCTGTTCATCGTCCTGCGGAAGATTGTCGAGGTCGAGCTCACCGGAGATTACCAGCTCGGCGAGGCTTCGGATGTAGCCTGCCTTTTGCCGCGACATGCCTGCAGCGCGCAATTCCTCGTCCGTTGCGGCAAGAAGAAGCGCAAGATCGGGTGGCGCGCCGAATGCCTGTTCGAGCTTTCCCCACATGGACCGCGCCGCAGCGACGCTCACTTGTTGGCCGACGATGGTTCGCAGGAGAGTGTGCGCACCAGGATCACTGCGGCGCGGTTCCGGAATGCCGTGGCGCTCAATCACCGCGGCAAAAGCCGGTTCACGGCTCGCAAGTTCCTGGACGGCGCTGCGGATGCTTTCCTTGGTGCGCACCATCAGGCGATGCTTGCTGCGTAGAGCGCGACGGCCGCCGCGTTTGAAACATTGAGGCTCTCAACCGCGTCACTGATCGGCAGGCGGGCAACCGCATCGCAATGTTCGCGCGTATTCGGCCGAAGTCCAGCACCTTCGGCTCCAAGGACGAGCGCAACTCGCCGCGGCCCGAGCGCATCCCGCAAGTCAGTCTCAGAGTCGCCGCTTAAGGCCACCCGCCAGAATCCGGCTTCGCCTATCTCGTCGAGAGCGCGGGCAAGATTGACGACGCGCGCCCAGGGTATCCGCTCGAGAGCGCCCGAGGCGGCCTTTGCGAGAACGCCACTTTCCGGTGGGGAATGGCGGTCTTGAGTAACGATACCAATTG
>DASRBJ010000035.1:0-2417 GCA_035653695.1 Sphingomicrobium sp. | reverse complement strand
TAGCCGAAGCACAAGAGAAGCAGTGGGTGTGCCGCCGGCGTAACGGCGCCTCGGCGCGCCTCCGCAACCGCCTCCCTAAGTCCCGCGGCAGGCGGGTTTAGACCGAGCATGTAGCGGGAAATTCGGCCGTCACTCGTCGTCACCACGAAGCCCGCGGGATGCGCATATTGATCGCTCTGCCGATCGAGCTTGAACGGGAAGCCTACGGCATCGGCAAGTTTGCGGACCTCGGCAGGGGAGCCGGTCAGGAAGTGAATGCCCTGTGCTGCTAGCGACGCGTCGGCGAAGCGGCGGCTGTACATTGCGGAAAGCTTCGCGGCATCATTCGTCGTATCTCGCGGGTCTATGCTGACCGCGACGAGGTTGATGTCCTTTCCCGGAAGCAATTGGCCACGCTGAATTGCGCTGACTGTCCCGGCCAGTACGAGGCTGCACAAGTTCTGGCAGCGTAGATATTCGAGCACGAGCACGGAAGGGCGACCGCCCATGGATGCTCCAAGCGTCGTCGCGCGGCCCGTCTCGTCCATAAATCGCGTTCCGATCGGGAGCTGGGCGCCCGGGTGCTGTCGGAAGGCGAGGCCAGAAAAGCTGTTCGCATCGATGCGCGCAGCGGCCGGCGCCGCAATGAAGAGAGCGGAAACCGCAGCAATGACAAGAGTACGGATCACTTGGGTGGTCCCCAGCCTTGCTGCGCGGTTTGCTGCATCGCAACTTCAATCGGCACCGGTGAATTCTCGAGCTCGCGCAGCTTGGCTGCCCGATAGGCGGAGAGATCGCTCGCTGGTGCGGGCTGAAGCCGGGGCATGGGAGGGAGCGGCTGCGTCGGTCCACGATTTTCCTGCCGATTGGCGAGGGGGTAACCAAGAGCGATTCCGCCAAGTACAATGATGACGAAGCCGGCGAGTCCGGCTGCGAGCCAGAGCGGCAGGAGCGGTGGCACGTCCCTCGGTTCAAAGCGTACGCTCTCTTCGGGCGAGTGCTTGTTCATATCATGCGCTCCCGCAGCAGTTCGGCAACGTGGACCGTTGTGCGGCCCGCATTCATTTCAATCTGTTCCCGGCAGCTGAACCCGTCGGCGACAATGACGGTCGTTGGATCGAGCGCTCGTACTCGCGGAAGCAACACTCGCTCGCCAATTTCCCGCGCAACGTCGAATGTCTCTTGCGCCATTCCAAACGCACCAGCCATTCCGCAGCAGCCTTGCGGCGGTTGCTCCGCGCTCAGCTCGAGGAGATCTAGAATCTTGCGCTCGTTTTCAAATCCGATGACCGCGTGATGGTGGCAGTGCGGCTGTACGAGCGCCGAGCCGCCCTTGAGGAACCTGGGGAAGCGATCGATCCGGTCGCGCACGAAATCCGAGAAATAATGAACTTGCGCGGACAGACTTTTCGCTTCGTCACGGTCCGGAAAAAGGTTCAGAAGCTCGTCCTTGAAGGTTGATGCGCACGCGGGCTCCAGAACGACAATCGGAGTGCCGGCAGCTATCTCGGCAGCAAGGACCGAGAAGGTGCGCTCGAATTGCTTCTTCGCCTTCTCAAGAAATCCCCATTCGTAAAGTGGACGGCCGCAGCACAGCGAAGACGATGGTAGCGCGATCCGGAAACCGGCGCGTTCAAGGAGCTGGGTTGCGGCAATCAGAGTCTTGGGCCGGAACTGGTTGTTGAACGTATCGGGCCAGAGCAGCAGGCGGTCGGTTCCAATCGTTCGGCTCCCGCGATCGCGGAACCATTTCTCAAACGTCTGCGACGCGAAGCGCGGCAGTTTCGCACCGTGGTGAATGCCAGCAAGATTCTTCGCGAGCGATGTTCTCCCGACAATATTTGAAAATGCTGGAGCATGCGAAGCGAGTCTTGCAAGTTCGCTTATCCTGCTCATCGCGTAAGCAGAGCGAGGTCGCCGCTTATGGGCATAATAATGAGACCGGAATTCCGATTTTAGAGTCGCGATATCAACACCAACGGGGCAATCGGCCTTGCAACCCTTGCATGAGAGGCACAGCGACAGCGCATCCTCAACGGCATCGCTCTTCCAGCCGTCAACGATCACTTCGCCGCGCGCCATTTCATGAAGCAGGTGCGCGCGCCCGCGCGTCGAATGTTTTTCCTCCGATGTTGCGAGGTAAGACGGGCACATTACTTCGTTTCCGACTGTTCGGCGCCGGCACTTGCCGACACCAACACACCGCGTCGTCGCGTGTGCGAACGACCCATGATCCCTTGGAAAAGAGAAGTGCGTATCTAGCTTCTTTGGACGGTAGCTAAGGCCGAGCCGCAGGTTCGAGTCGATCGGGAATGGCTCGATCGCCTTGCCGGGATTGAGTCGGTTCGTTGGATCCCAGATTGCCTTGAATTCGCGGAAGCACGCCAGCAGCTCGTCACCATACATCATCCGCAAGAGCTCGGCACGCGCTTGCCCGT
>DASRBJ010000034.1:0-6906 GCA_035653695.1 Sphingomicrobium sp. | reverse complement strand
AGCTGGAACGGCATCAGACAGCACTCCTCCGAAGAATTCGGGCGGGCTCCGGAAGCCGTCGCCAACCCGCAGCAAAGCCCCCCGCCCGCTTGCTGGTGCAAATGCGCGTGCCGCCGGAAAATTCAAGCCGGAAACGACAGCGGCGCAACGAACTGCGCTAAAGTGCTTAGCGTTGGGCAACTCGGTATCGAGCGAGATAGTCCCGCGGGAGCACCCAGTGCGGGGCAAGTTGATGCGCGTGCATAAGATCCAGATAGGCTGCCTTGACGTCGCCCATTTGCTCATGGGCGACGCCTCGGCCGAAAAGTGCCAACGCCCGGTCGCCGGCCCCTTCCTCGATCGCCTTTTGAATGAGGACGAGTGCGTCGCGGCCGTCGCCCTCGCGAAGCTTCAGAAATCCCTTGTTGAGCCATGCGTCGGGCAGCTTTTGCTGCAGCCTGACGGCCGTGTCGAAATCGGCGTTGGCCTCGTCAAAGCGTCCGGCGTTCATGAGCACAATGCCGCGGTTGACGTAGGTCGAGGCCTTGTCACGAGCGGAAAGCGATTCCTCGACAAGCGCTCGCGTGCAGCTTTCGATCGCGGACGAGCGACCATCCGCACCGGCCGCCGCCTGGTAGCAGAGTTCTGAAAGCGGACCTCCAAGAGTGAGCACCGCGGCCTCACTTGCAGCAAGCGGTGACACGGCAGCGACCGACGCTGCGAGCAGGATCAACTTCATCGAAGCCTCCTCGTCTCTCCAATGCCGCGGATTTAGCATATCGAACGGTCGAACGCTCGCGCCAATCGACCAACGGTCAGATGCCCTTCCTGCGACCGCTGGTCTTGCTAGGCGGCGCTGTCCTGCAATTTATGCCGTTTGAGCGCGTGTCGAAGCTGATCGTAGCTTAGATTCAACGCTGCCGCGGTTGCTCGCTGATTGAATCGGTTCCGACGAAGTGCGTCTTCGAGAAGCTGGCGCTCGTAATCAGAGACGGCGGCACGAAAGTCATTCGTCGGACCGGCCATCACTGGGCTTTGCGGTGCCGGCGGCAGCTCATTGGCTTCATTGGCCGCGACCAGCGTCGGCGCTGCCGCCATGCTCGCCGCTGATGATGGCGCCCACGGCGAGTGAAACGGGTCGAAAACGATCTCGTCGACGGGCCGCTCCGGATCTTCGTGACGGTAGACGGCGCGTTCGACAACGTTTCTTAGCTCGCGCACATTCCCTGGCCAGGAATAGGTCTCGAGCTCGGCCGTTGCGCGCGACGTAAAGCCTGGCCAGTTTGGCCAGTCGAGTTCCACCGCCATGCGCCTCCCGAAATGCTCCGCGAGCAAGGGTATGTCGCCTTGCCTGGCACGCAACGGCGGCAAGGTGATCACTTCGAACGAAAGCCGATCGAGAAGGTCGGCTCGAAACCGGCCATTGTCGACCTGCGCCGGGAGATTTTCATTGGTCGCGGCAACGATCCTGACGTCGACCGAGACCGGCTTCGACGCACCGATCCGCGTAATCTCGCCATATTCGACGGCGCGCAGCAGTCGGTCCTGGGCAGGCATGGAGAGCGTTCCGAGCTCGTCCAGGAACAATGTTCCGCCGTCGGCCTCCTCGAAGCGGCCGTGACGAGTCTTGGCCGCGCCAGTAAAACTTCCTGCCTCGTGTCCAAAGAGCTCGGCTTCAATCAGATTCTCCGGAAGAGCGGCGCAATTCATGACGATCAATGGTCCAGCCCATCGCGTCGACAGGTGGTGCAGGCGTTCAGCAATCAGCTCCTTGCCCGTGCCGCGCTCGCCAATAACGAGCACTGGTCGGTTAAGCGGCGCAGCGCGGCTCGCTCGCTCGACGGCGTCGAGAAAGGCGAGGCTCTGGCCGATGAACTGTTCCGTGCGTTCCATAAGGCTTATTAAGAATTCTGGCCGACTGTTGGTGCCAGATCCCACCATTTGGCAAGGAATTTCACGCCGTCAGTCGATGAATGTTCGGGAAAATAGCTGAAAATCTGCGTTTTTTGAAAATTGGCTTATAGATTGCTTGTCTTTGGACAAGTTTAGGGCCCTAATTTCGAATGCGGAGTACCGAATGAGTATTTTTTCCCGAACACGGGATATCTTCGCGGCCAACATCACCGAGCTGCTCGATCGCTCGGAAGATCCGGCGAAGATGATCCGTATGGTGATCCTCGAAATGGAGGAAACGCTCGTCGAGGTACGCGCCTCGGCCGCTCGGTGCATTGCCGACGGCAAGGAAATGCGCCGTGCGCTCTCGCGTCTCGATGAACTTCAGCGCAATTGGACCGAAAAAGCCGAACTCGCGCTATCCAAGGAGCGCGAGGATCTCGCGAAGGCGGCGCTCATCGAACGCCAGAAGGCGACCGACATGGCGGAAGGTCTTCGCGAGGAGATCAAGGTCATTGAGGATACGTTGAAGGGTTATGAAGGCGACATCGCAAAGCTTCAGAACAAGCTGCGCGAAGCACGCGCGCGCCAGAATGCGATCGCGACACGCTATGAAAGTGCCGTGACGCGCGCGCGTGCTCGAGAGCTTATGAACGGCAGTCGCACCGAGGACGCTTTTTCGAAGTTCGAGATATTGGAGCGGCGCGCCGATTTTGCCGAAGGGCGCGCCGACGCGCTTGGAATGACGGGCCCGAAGAGTCTCGAAGAAGAAATTGCCGAATTGAAAGCTGCCGAAGCTGTGGACAAGGAGCTCGAAGCAATGAAGGCCGCGCTCAAGGCTAGGGGGAAGTAAATAATGGATGCGATTGTCATCCCGATCGTCGTTGTCGGAATTCTCTTTCTCGGGCTGCCCTGGCTCGTGTTTCATTACATCACGCGCTGGAAGACGGCCGCGACGCTCACGTCGGGCGATGAGAAGCTGCTTGATGAACTCCACGAAGCCGCTCGCCGGCTCGATGATCGCCTGTGCACGATCGAACGCATCATGACTGCCGAAAATCCGAACTGGCGACAGCAGTGCATGCCCAGTCGTGAAGACAGTCGACGCCTGCTCGCCGACGGGGACTGATCGATGGCTTACGACCGCTATCCTGTCGAGCGACGCTCTAACCAGCCGCAGCCGCTGCCAAGCGAGACGCCCTATTTTGGCGAACAGCCGGCAAGCCGCACGCGCTTTTACCGCGACAAGCGGAACGGACGTGTCATGGGCGTCTGCGCCGGTATTGCCGATTATACCGGATTTGACGTCAGTCTCGTGCGCGTTGGGTTTCTCGCTGCGCTGTTCATGAGTGGCGGCAGCATCCTGCCATTCTATTTCATCATGGGCTTTGTCAGCCCAACCAAGCCGGTTGCGCTCGAAAGGGCCGACACCGAACAGCAGCAATTCTGGCAGGGCGTAAGGGCTTCGCCAACACGAGCGGCACGCGACATCCGCTCGCGTCTCAAGGACATTGATCGACGTCTCGCCGACATCGAAAGCTACGTCACGACCGAAAATCGCTCACTTGCACGCGAGATCGAGCAGCTACGCTAATCGTCGAAGAAGGGTGGAATCGATGGATCCGCACGTATCTGAAATCCTGGGGTTTCTCTTGCACCTCCTACCTTTAGTGGCACTGATCGTCGCTATTGGCGTCGGCGGAGCGACGTTGAACAACTGGCTCAAGATCAAGAACGGTTATCCGCTCTCGAATTCCTGGGGAATGCCGCTTCATCCAAAGCGCGACGAGGAATCGCTCGAAAGAATCAAGCTTCTGACCAGCGAGAATGCGCAGCTTCGAGCAGAGCTGGGTTCGATCAAGGATCGGCTCGAAACCCTTGAGCGAATCGCGACGGACCAGCCGTCTCGGCTGGCTCGGGATATCGATGCACTTGGGCTCGCAAAAGGAGGCAATGCCTAATGGGACCGGCGGACGTCTTGCTCGCATTGATCATCATCGGCCTGCCGACGATCATGCTTACCGTTATTGGCAATCGATTTTTTCGCTTTCGCGAAAAGAAGCTCGAACTGGACGCGAATCTCGCGGCAGAGAAAGCAGCCCATTATGCTGCTCGCACCAGCGAACTCGAGGAGCGCGTGCGCGTCCTTGAGCAGATCGTCACCGACGGCGGCGCTCAGACGGCTGCCCAGATCGAGGCGTTGCGCCGTTCAACGCAGCGGCTCGGACGGAAGAGTGAACCGACCGCCAACGTTACCGCTTGAACATAGCGCCGCCGCGCACAACATGAACCGATAAGGGGCAAAGAAGATGAGTCATCCAGCTGAATGGGTCTGGGTTCTAATCCCGCTAGCAGCCATTGGCATCGCACCATTCAAGATGTGGATGCGGGTGAAAGAACGGCAGATCACGGCGCAAACCAGTCTCGCTGCCGAAAAGAGCGCTCAATATGCACAGCACATGGAGCGCTTTGAAGCGCGACTTCGTGTTCTTGAGCAAATCGTCACCGATAGTGGCGCCCAAACGGCAGCCCAGATCGAAGCGCTTCGAGACCAGGAACGAATCCCTCTGAAGGACAAGTCCCAGTGAACCCTCCCGAGTTCCTAATCGCGATCATCATTCTGGTTCTTGCGTTTCGCCTTGTTTCCCTGCGCATGGGAGCCGACCCTCAGGGGCGGCGCGGTTGGGATCGCCCATGGGGGCCGCTCGCGAACAATGCGCAAGATGATGGCGAAACGTTGCGCCTGCGAGAAGAAGTGCAAGAGCTCAAGGAGCGCATCAAGGTGCTCGAACGAATCACCGTCGAGAAGGAAAACAGTCTCGCGAAGGAAATCGAGTCGCTGAGAGATCGATAGCGATGCTAGGGCCCCTAAATGGCCGGACTACCTCCCTTATCCGACATTCTTGAAGAGTTTGAATTCGCCGATGCCGAGGATCGCTACCGGCTTCTGATTGATCTCGGGCGCAAGCTCGAGCCGATGCCCGACGTACTCAAGACCGATGCAACAAAAGTACGTGGCTGTTCCGCGTCAGTCTGGGTCTATCCGACCATCGAAAACGGTCGCCTGCACTTTCTTGCCGACAGCAACGCTGCGATTACCAAGGGCATCGTTGCTCTCGTTCTAAGCGCGGTCGATGGCAAGTCAGCGGCAGAAATTGCGGCGATGGACGTCGCCGGTGCGCTCGATCCATTTCATCTCTCAAGGCACTTGAGCGCGAACCGAACACAAGGAGTGCCGAACATGATCGGCCTCGTGAAGCAAACGGCAAGCCGCTACGCCGAAAACTCATAAGAGGGCGCTTGCAGTCAGCAGATCGCCGCCGATTAGACAAGTCCGAGCCGCGACAAGCTGCGCGCGCTCCTCGGCTTTCCCGCGCGCACTTCCTCTAGGACGCTAGGCTGCCGCGTCTTTCTTCGGCCTTCCGAAGCACGTCATAGGCCGCCTGCACCTGTTTGAATCGCTTTGCCGCTTCCTCGTTGCCTGGGTTTGCATCGGGGTGCGTTTCCTTGACGAGCCGGCGATGCGCGGCCTTTACCGCGCTGAAATCGGCGTCGCTCTCAAGCTCGAGCACATCGAGCGCACGCATTTCTTCGCGAGAACGACTGCCGTCACCGGGTCCTGCCCACTGCCATTGCGCCGATTGCCGAAACCCCTTCGCCCCCTGCTCCTCCTCCGCGGCACGTCGAGCGGCCTCCTCGGGACTGAGGCCAGCGAAATAGTTCCAGTTCTTGTTGTACTCAGCGGCATGCGCCTCGCAGAAATACCATCGTTCGCGACTATGTGGCGCTTTGGGTGCAGGTCGATCGCCGATGTCGCTGCAACCTTCACGATCGCATAGGCGCACCTTGGCCGCCGAGCGGCCCTTGTCGCCATAGGAGCGCCAGCGCGGGAACCCCCAGTCATTTGATCTCTTTTGCCGAGGCATACTTCTCGCCGTTTAGGGTGCCGGCGTCTCGAATGCGAGCCGCCGACCCAAGGAATTCGCCAGAGGGCCTGTAAGCCGGGTTCTGTCCATCGCGCTTTCGCAAGCGAGACTGTGCGGCCATTCCTCTAGGAGACGAGTTGCCTCGCCCCTCAAGCAACCAACCCGGACGCCGAGCCGGAACCAAGCTCATGCAGCGTCCCTATTCGGTCTTGCACCCGGTGGGGTTTACCGTGCCGGCCCTGTTGCCAGGGCCGCGGTGCGCTCTTGCCGCACCCTTTCAACCTTGCCCGTGCAAGCCGGGTGGTATCCTTTCTGTGGCACTCTCCCTGACCCCCGCTCGCGTGGAGGCCGCCGGGTGTTACCCGGCACCGTGATCCCGTGGAGCCCGGACTTTCCTCGCCTTGCATTTGCAAGCCGCGGCCGCCCGGCCCTCTGGCACGCGCAATATGGGCTATTGAGGACGCGGCAGCAACAAGGCGAGCAGCTTTGCGCGACATTCTCCGTCGATAATCCCGTCGATGAGATCAGGCCGGAACCGCCGCTGGAAGGCAATCACCGCCTTCTGGGGATCGGTCACATCATAGCCAAAACGCTCGAGCGCAAGGAGAAAGCCGGCATCAGTCCAATAAGGATCGATGAGGTCGCGAGTCGGACTGGGCAAGGCGAGGCGTCGCTTGGCAAGAGCATGCCAAGGAAAGAGCTCGCCCGGGTCCTCCTTTCTCGCGGGGGCAACGTCAGAGTGCCCGACGACATTGCCGCGGCCAATCCCATGTCGTTCCTTGATATCGGCAACCAGCGGGATGAGCGCTGCAATCTGCTCGTCGGGGAACGGCCGATATCCAAATTCATGGCCCGGATTGACGATCTCGATCCCGATGCTCGCCGAGTTGATGTCGCTGATTCCGCGCCAGCGAGACTTCCCCGCGTGCCAGGCGCGCATTTCCTCGTCGACGAGACGATAGGTCGATCCGTTCTCGTCGATCAGATAGTGGCACGAGACCTTTGCTTCCGGTGAGGTAAGGCGATCGAGCGCACCCTCGGCGTCGGGCATTCCCGTATAGTGAAGAACAATCATGGAGACCGGCAATTGCCGCTCGTCGAAGTTCGG
>DASRBJ010000033.1:0-8553 GCA_035653695.1 Sphingomicrobium sp. | reverse complement strand
CGATCGTCGAATATTTCGACGAGACTGTTGATCGGATGCCGATGATCCACGGCAATGCTGCGCTTCGCGCTGAAATTCGTCGGATGACGGAATGGTTCGACATGAAGCTGTACCGCGAAGCCGTCGAGCCTCTCATGAACGAGCGTATGCGCAAGCGCCTCGTTAGTCGCGAACCGCCCGACACCCGCATCTTGCGTGAGGCAATGCGGACCGCTTCCGAGCATCTCGATTACCTCGACTATCTGCTCGATCACCGCCGTTGGCTCGCCGGTCCAGGGCTTAGCCTTGCCGACTTCACCGCCGCCGCGCATCTTAGCGTCATCGACTACCTCGGCGCGCTCGACTGGCGGGGGCACAAGCAGACCAAAGACTGGTACGCGGTCATGAAGTCGAGGCCGTGCTTTCGGCCGCTTCTTGCCGAACGGATGGAGGTAATCGTCCCTCCATCGCATTACGACAAGGTCGACTTCTAGTAGATGGTCCCCCGCTGGCGCACGGCATCACAGATCGCGAAATAATCGGTCGTGAGTTCGGTGCCCGCGCTGAGGTCGGCTGCCGCGAGGTCGTCGCCGAAGGCCGGCCCGAGCGAGATGGTGTTCGGCTCATCGGAATGATTGAAGTGCCGGCCATTGTCACCGCAAAGCACCCAGAGCCCCGACTGCTCGTGGAACGTCGAGTACATCGCGAGGAATGCCTGGAGCCGCTCCGGCATGGTCTGCAGCTCGGAATCGGAAAAGATTCGATCGATGCGGCTGTCGAAGCGCCAGATGAGATCCCCCTTTTTGACATCCTCCAGAAGGAAGGTGCCGATCCCGTGGATGGAACTCGCTCGAAGCTCCGTCTCGACCATTAACATGCGTACCATCTCCGACGGACAATCCGAGCCCAACTGCATTTTGAGCAGCATGGTTCCGGGCGCAAGATGATCCCAATGGCACTGGCGAACGAAGTATGAAATTTAATCTGAGCCGATAGGCCAGTAAGGCGTTCCGACTGCTGTCAACAATTTAGGGAGAACCCTCGATGCGTGTACTTCGTGCAAGCCTTGCACTTGCTGTTCCTGCAGCGCTCCTCACGGCCGCTCCGGCTGATGCGAAGGGCTGCATTCGTGGCGCGCTCGTCGGCGGCGTGGCGGGCCATTATGCAGGCCATCACGCGCTTGCCGGCGCTGCGGCAGGCTGTGTCGCCGGGCACATGTACTACAAGCACAAGGCACGGCAAGCTCGTGCGGTAGTCCACCGCCACCGCTGAAGAACGGCTTAGGCGGCGATCAGCGCGCCGCGGAAAACCTGGTCTTCAAGCGTTCGCCCGGCACCGAGCGCAACGCAGCTCATTGGCTCGTCAGCGACTCGGACCGGCAGGCCCGTTGCGTCCTGAAGGACCGTCGCGAATTCGCGAAGCAGCGAGCCGCCTCCCGTCATTGTTATTCCTTGGTCGATTACGTCGGCGGCAATCTCGGGCTGCGTATTCTCAAGAGCCGTGCGCACGACCTCGATGATCTGATTGACTGGTTCGCTGAGAGCCTCGGTGACCTGCGACTGGCACAGCTCGATTTCGCCGGGCATTCCGCGCCCGACGTCGCGCCCGCGGACCAAGGTCGTTAGACCCTTGCCGTCGCCGGCGCGGACGGCGGAGCCAATTTCAAGCTTCACGCGCTCGGCCGTACCTTCACCAATCAGCAGATTGTAGTTGCGCCGGACGTATGAAGCGATCGCGTCATCCATCTTGTCGCCGCCGACACGGGCCGAGCGGCAGAGGGCGAGGCCCTGGAGGGATATGACGCCGACTTCGGTCGTGCCGCCGCCGATGTCGACGACCATCGATCCAATTGGCTCTGCAACGGGCAGTCCCGCTCCAAGGGCTGCGGCCATTGGCTCTTCGATGAGTGACACCCGATCGGCACCGGCATTCGTCACAGCGTCGCGGATTGCCCGTCTTTCGACCGATGTCGCGCCCGATGGAATGCAAATCACGACTTCGGGTCCGCGGGAGAAACGGCTCGGACCGCCATGAGCCTTGCGGATGAAATGCTTAATCATCTCTTCGGCAACTTCAATGTCGGCGATGACGCCGTTTCGAAGGGGCCTGATGGTCTTGATGTTGTCCGGCGTCTTGCCAAGCATCAACTTGGCATCGTCGCCGACGGCGCGCACCTTGCGTACGCCATTCACGATCTCCATCGCGACGACCGAGGGCTCGCTCGTGACGATCCCTTGGCCTCGGACGTAAACGACCGTGTTTGCGGTTCCAAGGTCGATCGCAAGATCACGCGATGAGAAATTGAAGAGAGAACGCATTGTCGGCCCCCCGGCCATTCTGAATCGGAATATCAAAGGCTTAGGCTAGGTTTGGCCCAGAGCCATATGGTTAATGCCCGTTACCAGCCGGGCGTTCGCGAATCGCGTTGAGCTGAGTTCAAGCTAGGTAGGAACGGCACAGATCATATAGTTCAGCCGCACGTCGTCGCTGAGATGGAGCCCGCGGGTTGGTGACCAGGCGATCCCTTCGACATCGATGCACATCAACCCGGCATCGCCGAGCAGTAGCTTCATTCGCTGCGGCGAAATGAACTTCTCGAAGGAATGCGTACCTCTTGGTATGCGACCGGTCGATTCAGCGATGGTAATCATGAGCAATCGCGCCCAGGCGGTGGCGTTAGGCGTCGAGAGGATGAGGAGGCCATCGGGTCGGATCCGCTTTGCGAGAAGGCCGAGGAACACGGCAGGATCGGCGACATGTTCGATCACCTCCATGCAGGTGACGAGGTCGAATTGGTCTTCGACGTCCGAAATGTCTCCGATCCGATAGTTGATGGGCAGCCCGGAGGCCGTTGCATGATCGTTGGCAACGGCAATCACCTGGGATGAGGCATCAACGCCCGTGACGTTGGCGCCAAGCCTCGCCAGTGGCTCCGTCAGCAGCCCCGCCCCGCAGCCCACATCGAGAGCCGACTTTCCTTCGAGGGGCTTGCGCGAACATTCGTCGCATTGCCAATGCCGGTCGATTTGCTCGCGAATATATTTCAGGCGCACCGGATTGAGCTTGTGGAGCATTGCCGAAGAGCCGTTCGGATTCCACCAGTCGCCCGCGAGAGCGCCAAAGAGCTTAGCCTCCTCCTCGATGATGGTGGATGAAACCATGACATCTCCATGCCTCGCCCACTTGCAAAGGGGAAGCACCTGATGCGTTGGCGTGAAAATGGACCACTTTCAGTTGAAGAACGGGGCGCTTCATTGCGAAGACGTCGCCCTTGCCGACATTGCTGCCGAAGTCGGCACGCCCGTTTATGTCTATTCGACGGCCACCATGTGTCGCCATGTCGACACCCTGCGCTCTGCTCTTGAGGCGATTCCCGACCCGCTGATCGCCTATGCCGTGAAGGCGAACCCGAATAGCGCCGTAATCGCTACTCTTTGTGCTGCCGGGCTCGGCGCGGACGTCGTTTCAGGTGGAGAATATGGCCGTGCCCGCGCGGCGGGCGTTGAGAGCTCCAAAATCGTTTTTTCCGGCGTCGGAAAAACCGCGGAGGAAATGAGGCTCGCGCTCGCCGGAGGCCTTTATCAGTTTAACCTTGAATCGCTCGCCGAAGCCGAGATGCTCTCGCAAGTCGCGACGGGAATGGGACTTACAGCTCCGGTCGGCTTCAGGGTCAATCCGGACGTAGCCGCCGGAGGCCATGCCAAGATCACGACCGGCATGGCGCAGAACAAGTTCGGGATTGCGATCGGCGAAGCTCTTGAGATTTACGGTTGTGCCGCGCGGCTTCCAGGGCTCGCCGTGCGCGGAATCGCCGTGCACATCGGCAGCCAGCTGACGAGCCTCGAGCCGCTGGAGAACGCATTCTCCCGCATCGAGCAGTTATTGAGGCAATTGCGTTCGGCGGGCCATAAGATCGATGTTGCCGATCTCGGTGGCGGGTTGGGCGTGCCCTATGACCCAGACGAGCCGCCGCCACCTAGTCCGGGCGCGTATGGCGCGATGGTCGCGCGCAAGACACGAGACTGGAACAGCCGCCTGGTGTTCGAACCGGGACGACTGATAGTCGGCAATGCGGGTGTCCTCGTGTCCCGGGTAATCCGGGTCAAGCCGGGATCAACGGACCCATTTGTCATTGTTGATGCCGCAATGAATGATCTTATGCGTCCAGCACTCTACGACGCTTGGCACCGTATCGAGGCTGTTCAGCCCACCGGCAACAAGCGCGTTGCGAATGTGGTCGGTCCGGTCTGCGAGACGGGCGATACATTCGCGACCGGGCGCGACATGGACGAAGTTAGCCCTGGCGATCTCGTCGTCTTTCGAACTGCCGGAGCTTACGCGGCAGCCATGTCGAGCACCTATAATTCGCGTCCCCTCACGCCCGAAGTACTGGTGAAGGGCGAGAAGTGGCAGGTTGTGCGTCCGCGCATCGGGATCGATCAGCTGATTGCCGGTGACCGGGTGCCCGAATGGGTTGGCTGTTGCGCGCGAGACGCGAGCGGCTAAAGCCGCCGCGGCATGGCGCGCATCGTGATGAAATTTGGCGGGACCTCGATGGCGGGGATCGAGCGTATCCGGCATGTTGCGGCACTTGTGAAACGCGAAAGTGAAAGAGGCAACGAGGTTGCCGTCGTTGTTTCAGCAATGGCTGGCGAGACCGATCGGCTTGTTCAGCTATGCAAGGAAGCCGCGCCGCTTTACGACGCGCGCGAATATGACGTCGTCGTCGCAAGCGGCGAGCAGGTCACTTCAGGGCTGCTTGCAATTACCCTTAGCGGAATGGGCGTCAACGCAAGATCTTACATGGGTTGGCAGCTGCCGATACGGGCAAGTGGACATAGTTCCGCCCTCATCGATCATATCGACGCGCATGTTCTCGAGGCGGTTTTTGAAAGGCGCGGCATTGCTGTCATTCCCGGTTTCCAGGGCGTGACGGCGGAAGGGGATCTTGCGACATTGGGCCGCGGCGGATCCGATACGTCCGCTGTCGCACTCGCGGTCGCCGTGAAGGCGGACCGCTGCGACATTTACACGGACGTCGAGGGCGTCTTTACGACCGATCCACGGATCGTTCCGCGCGCTCGGAAGCTCAGCGCCATTACTTACGAAGAAATGCTCGAACTGGCGTCCGTCGGTGCAAAGGTGCTTCAAACGCGGTCGGTCGGCTTGGCGATGCGTTATCGCATGGCCCTTCAGGTGCTCTCGTCCTTCGAGGACAAACCGGGGACCCTGATCGTTTCAGACGAGAAGATCGAGGAATTGAATATGGAACGGCAGCTCGTGACGGGTATTGCCCACGACAAGAATGAAGCTCGGGTCACGCTGATGGGGCTTGCCGACAGGCCAGGGGCTGTTGCTGCCATTTTTGCGCCGCTTGCAAAGGCAAATATCAATGTAGACATGATTGTGCAGAGCGGTGCGGGAGCGGATCGTACGAGCGATCTCACGTTCACGGTACCAACCGCCGCACTTGCGCACACCGTCGCCGAACTCGAAAAATCCAAAGAATCGATCGGATTTGCCGAAATAATCACGGACACTAACGTTGTGAAAGTTAGTGCTGTTGGGATCGGAATGCGTTCGAACGCTGGTATCGCCGCCAAGATGTTCGAGACGCTCGCCGAGCGCGGTATCAATATCCTCGCCATCTCGACGTCAGAGATTAAGGTGTCCGTGTTGTTGCCCGAAGAATATACCGAGCTCGCCGTTCGTGTTCTGCACAGCGCGTTCGGCCTTGATGCTCGGGAGGCCGCATGAGCGGTGAGGGCGTGCTTGCCGAACCGCGGCTCGTGCATGCGTCGATTGGCCATTCGCGGCTGAAGGAACTCATGCACCGCGGAACCGAATTCCTCGGCTGCGATGTCGCAATCATGGGCGGAGCCATGAGCTGGGTCTCTGAACGCAATCTCGTATCGGCTATCTCCAATGCTGGTGGCTTCGGCGTGATTGCGTGCGGCGCAATGACCGCTGACCTCCTTGATCGCGAGATAGCCGAGACCAGGGCGCGTACTAGCAAGCCTTTTGGCGTCAATCTCATCACCATGCATCCGCAACTGAGCGAGCTTATTGACACGTGCGCCAAGCACCACGTGAGTCACGTGGTCCTCGCCGGCGGGCTGCCGCCGGCCGGCGCGGTTGAAAGAATCAAGGCGAATGGCGCGAAGCTCATGGCTTTTGCTCCCGCGCTCGCGCTTGCGAAGAAATTGATGCGCTCAAATGTTGATGCGCTTGTAATCGAAGGGATGGAAGCTGGGGGCCACATCGGGCCGGTGTCGACCTCCGTTCTGGCGCAGGAGATCTTGCCAAGCGTCGCGCGCGACATACCGGTATTCGTCGCCGGCGGCATCGGCCGAGGCGAGGCTATTGCGGCCTATCTCGAGATGGGCGCCGTCGGCGTGCAGCTCGGTACCCGCTTTGTCTGTGCGAGTGAGAGCATTGCGCATCCCAATTTCAAGAAGGCGTTCATCCGCGCATCGGCGCGCGATGCCATTCCGAGCGTCCAGATCGACCAGCGCCTGCCGGTAATTCCAGTCCGCGCCTTGAAGAACCGTGAAATGGAGCGGTTCGCCGCAAAGCAGCGGGAAGTTGCTGACCTCCTCGACAATGGCGAAATTGAAATGGCGGAAGCCCAGCTTCAGATAGAACATTACTGGGCCGGTGCGCTTCGCCGGGCAGTGATTGATGGTGATGTTGAGACTGGGTCCGTAATGGCCGGCCAGTCCGTGGGCATGGTGAACCGGGAAGAACCCGTCGCAGCCATCATTGGTGAACTGGTGGACGAGGCGGCAAGAGCGCTCGAGAGCCGAGGCTGACGCGAAGACCTGCGCCGCTCCTTCTTAGAAGGAAAATGGAGTTCCCCAATGCCAAGTGACGAGCGATTCTCCCGGCTGGGGGAAGAGGAGCCGGGTTCGCGCCGGCTCCTCGTTCAATCCTACCACCGACGGTGGTGATGATAACCGCCACCAAGCCCAATGGAGATGCTGTAGCTCGGATAACCGTAGGCCGGGTAAGCGTAATAGGCGGGGTAGCTGTAATAGACCGGATAGGAATACCCATAGGCCGGGTAGGCATAGCTGTACCGGTATGGTGAGTAATAGCTGTAGTAATGGTGACGATAGTAATGATGGTGCCGATACCGCGCATCGGCGGGTGACGCCGTCAGGACGGCAGCGCCGGCTGCCAGTAGCATCGCTGTTTTCAACATTGAGGCCTCGTTTAACGCTCGACGGGCGTACCTGCCCGTACGTGATAGTGTTACAACGAAGCACGTGCTGGGGTTGTTGCCTGTGCTCGGCAGGTTGGCGCTACAAAAGCGCGGGTGACCGCAAACGGCAACCTTAACAGGATATCCCAGTTAGTGCTGTTGCAGCGCCCATGTCCGTCACCGAGGTGATTCTGGATGGAATGGAGCTTTGATAGCTTCTTCATGGCCGGGTTTGAGTGTTCGTCGCACCGTCGGCGCGACGGCGTTCGCCTCGATCTCGTGCGCGCGACGAGCCATGGCAAACATGTCGGAAGCGATTATTCTCTCTGCGCTAGTCTTGGATTTCGAACCATTCGCGATGGCATTCGGTGGCATCTGATCGAGCGATCGCCGGGCAATTATGACTGGTCGAGCTGGATGCCCGCACTCGAGGCCGCCGAACGCGCCGGCGTACAGGTCATCTGGGATCTATTCCATTATGGTTCGCCCGACCACGTCGACCAATCCGCCGGCGATTTCGCGCAACGTTTCACGGACTTCGCACTTGCGGCGATCGAAGTGCAGCAATCGGTTTCGGGCCGACCTCCGATGCTTTGCCCCTTGAACGAAATCAGCTTCATGGCATGGGCGGTGGAAGTCGGTCATTTTCCGGCGTCCGGGCCGACCGACAAGGGGCGCTTCAAGCGCGAGCTGGTGCGGACCGCAACGACATGCGCGAGAGCGATTCGCAAGCAATGGCCAGACGCTTTCATCACCTGGGCTGAACCGCTTGTTCATGTCGCTCCCCATGACCATCGTCGGCAGACAAGGAGCGCCGCGGAGCAATATCGGCAAGGCCAGTTCGAGGCTTATGATTGGATCACCGGGGTCGCCGAGCCTGAGCTCGGCGGGGATCCCTCCTTCGTCGATGCAATTGGGGTCAACTACTACCCGCACAACCAGTGGTACCTCGACGGACCGACGATCCCGATGGGGCACCATGAATACCGCCCTCTGTCAGAGATGCTCGTCGAAGTGGCGACACGTTACAACAAGCCGATCCTGATAACCGAAACGGGTGCCGAGGGCAGTGGGAAGTCGTCGTGGCTTCACTACGTGTGCGATGAAGTTCGACAGGCAATGGATTGCGGTGCAGCGGTGCGCGGCATTTGCTGGTATCCGATCACGGCCTATCCCGGCTGGGACAATTCCCGCCACGCCGATGCGGGCCTCCTATCAACCGTCACGTCGAGCGGGCAGCGGAATGTAGACGAACGGCTGCTTGCGGAGTTCGATCAGCAACGCGACCTCTTCGGACTTTCACCGCTTGCACGTCGTGCGGTCGCGGGCGGTGGGCGACGTTAAGCGGGGTAGATAATCTTCTTTCCCTC
>DASRBJ010000032.1:0-2424 GCA_035653695.1 Sphingomicrobium sp. | reverse complement strand
AAGATTTCTAGCCGGCACCGAGCACGTCCATCGGAGCTGGTCCCTTGTCGGCGAGTATCCCCTCTCGCGCCGGATGCTCGCGACGTCGCGCGTCTGGTCGGCGCAAGGAGCTGCCGGCGAGCGGGTCATTGCGGCAAAAGGCGCCCCGGAGGCTATTTCGGACCTGTGCCACTTATCTGCAGATACGGCAACGGCCGTCACCGGCGCCGTCGAGGTTCTTGCGTCGCAGGGACTTCGAGTGCTCGGCGTGGCGCGCGCGCTTTACCCCGGCGCATCCCTCCCATCCTCGCAACATGACTTCGATTTCCAATTCGTCGGTCTGGTGGCGCTCGAAGACCCTGTTCGCCCCGGCGTTCCGCAGGCGATTAAGGAAGCCTACTCGGCGGGCATCCGCACGATCATCATTACGGGCGACTACCCATCGACCGCCGTGAGCGTCGCGCACGCGATCGGGCTGGCCAATGCCGAGCGCTATATCACCGGCGCGCAGCTCGACGATATGAGCGACGATGAACTTTCGAAACACGTCGAGGGCTGCAACATCTTCTGCCGAGTTGCCCCTGAGCAAAAGCTGCGCATCGTTCAAGCGCTCAAACGTGACGGAGAAATCGTCGCGATGACCGGAGATGGGGTCAACGATGCACCCGCGCTGAAGGCGGCACACGTCGGTATTGCGATGGGGTCACGGGGGACCGATGTCGCGCGCGAGGCGGCGGCACTGGTACTATTAAATGATGACTTCGGCTCCATGCTCGAGGCCGTTAAGGAAGGCCGGCGGATCTTCGACAATCTTCGTAAGGCCATAACGTTCGTAACGGCCGCCCATGTGCCGATCGTGGGCATGAGCATCATCCCGGTACTTTTTGGCATGCCGCTCCTGCTCTTGCCGATTCATATCCTGTTTTTGCAATTGATCATCGATCCGGCTTGCTCGATCGCCTTCGAGGCTGAGCCGGCGGAGGCCGACGTGATGAAGCGTCCGCCTCGAAACCCCAAGAGCCGGCTCTTCGATCGCGCGACGATCTTACCCGCGACCGTTCAGGGGTTCATCATATTGGTAGTCGTCGTCTCCGTGTTCACTCTCGCTCTCGGCCGGGGGCGTGACGAGGCTGTGGCTCGTGCAACGGCATTTACGACGATGGTCTTGTGCAGCTTGGCCTTGCTCTTCGTCAACCGTCTTTCGGAGCGGCGGACGGCGAGTCCGAATCGCGTCATGTCGGCACTAGCGTCGGGCACGATCATCGTGCTTGCCCTCGGCGTATCGATACCGGCGCTGCGGTCGCTGTTTCGCTTTGGCGCGATGAGCGCAGTCGATATCTCTGTCGTGCTGGCGGCGGCAGCTCTCTGCTTTGCCGGGCTCGTGCTCGCGCGAATTCTTCTTGCCGGAATGCACTCGGCGAAGTCTCGAGCATAGCAAGGTCGCAGTCTGAAGCCTAAGAATACACAGCCAGACCGATGCGAACGTCACCCGGCCCAAGCTAGACCGGTACGATACATGGATTCGCGCTGGCGTGTCGCCGTCCCTTACAACGGCTTGCTACACTAACGCGATCACGTATATAGCGACGCCGACCGCGGCTTCGTGACGCTGATCGAGCGCACGGCCCGCAGGACCTGGCTCGTGCTTGCACCGGCACCCTTACTTCGGCAGCCATTCGCTGGACGCGCTGCGCCGCACCATCAAACGCCTCTACACCTTCCCCCGCGATCTCGCGCCGCCGTCTTTCACGACAGCCGAATTCGGCAGACTACATCAGGAGTCCATCTTCGGCGCATAATCCCTCCATTGTCAGTGGAACGCGGCCGAGGTTGATCGTTGTCTCTTGGCATGAGGCCCAGTGCCTTTGCGAAAAGCCAATGGAGCCTCAAGAGGTGCAGGTCTATCGAAACAGAATCCGTCGGCGCGGCTCCGCCGCGGTCGTAACAGGTGTGCTGCTTTCGGCCGATGACATGCCTCCTTCAGCCGCATCATCCTCTTCCTACCAAAGCGACTCTTGAGAGGAATTTCCGAATGGCGGCCAATTTCGATCCCGATCAATTCGCACGGCAACTCGCTCGGGAAGCCCCCGATGCGATAATTTACGCTGACGCTGACGGCCGAATTCAATTTTGGAATCGCGGCGCCGAGCGAATATTCGGGTTTCAGGAGAACGAGGCTGTAGGACAAACGCTCGACATTATCATTCCCGAGCATCTTAGAAAAAGGCATTGGGAAGGCTTTATGGGGACGATACGAACAGGTAGAACGCGCTACGGAGCGGGCGACGTTCTGGAGGTTCCGGCGCTGCGAAAGGATGGTTCGCAGGCCACTGTTGCGTTTTCGATGCTTCCTTTCCGCGACAGCGACGGCAGCGTGTTGGGTATCGCTGCGATACTCCGCGATGTCACGCAAAGGTTTGAGGAAATGAAAAGACTGGGCGAGCG
>DASRBJ010000031.1:0-2815 GCA_035653695.1 Sphingomicrobium sp. | reverse complement strand
ATGGAGTTCTGCAAGGCGTTCAACGCTTCGACGCAGGAACTCGAAAAGGGCGCTCCGATTCCGACGGTGATCACCGTCTACGCGGATCGTAGCTTCTCCTTCGTTACAAAGACTCCTCCCGCTTCGTTCCTGCTCAAGAAGGCGGCTAAGATCCAGAAGGGGTCGAGCGAGACCGGGAAGTCGACCGCTGGGACGATCAAGCGGTCGCAGCTGCGTGACATCGCGGAGACCAAGATGAAGGATCTCAACGCGAACGATCTCGATGCCGCAACCAAGATCATTGAAGGCAGCGCCCGAGCAATGGGCCTCAACGTGGTGGAGGGCTGAACCAATGGCAAAGCTCACCAAGAAGCAGAAGGCGTTCGCTGCCGTCGATCGCGAGAAATTCTATGGCATCGACGAGGCGCTTGGCCTCGTAAAGAAGAACGCGACGGCGAAGTTCGATGAGACCGTCGAGGTTGCGCTAAACCTTGGCGTCGATCCGAGGCACGCCGACCAGATGGTTCGTGGCGTCGTGAACCTCCCCAAGGGCACTGGCAAGACGGTGCGTGTCGCCGTGTTCGCCAAGGGCGCCAAGGCGGATGAAGCGCGGACCGCCGGTGCGGATGTCGTTGGAGCCGAAGACCTCATGGAAACCATCCAAGGCGGCCAGATCGACTTTGACCGAGTCATCGCGACCCCCGACATGATGGGGATCGTCGGTCGGCTCGGTAAGGTTCTCGGGCCCAAGGGCCTGATGCCAAACCCGAAGCTTGGAACGGTCACGATGGACGTTTCGAAGGCCGTGAATGACGCCAAGTCGGGGCAGGTCGAGTTCCGCGTCGAAAAGGCCGGAATCGTTCACGCCGGCATCGGCAAGGCGAGTTTCTCCGAGGCGGACCTCAAGGAGAATTTCACGGCATTCATCGATGCGATCATCCGTGGGAAGCCATCAGGTGCCAAGGGCAAGTTCGTGAAGAAGCTCAGTGTTTCCTCGACAATGGGCCCGGGCGTGAAGGTCGACCTCAGCGAAGTCGCTGGCGCCTGAACGCGCGCCGGACTGATCATTAACTTTCGGAAGGGTCGGGCTCCGGTCCGGCCTTTCTTTTTGGGCGCATTCCCTCTGGCCGGCGGGCAAGACTGTGGCTTTGCCGCCACAGTTCTGCGCCTATTCACTTCATGTGCTCCTCTGGTGCAACCCAGTGAGCATGTCTAATGTTGGCGCCGCGAGAAACCAGAAAGGGGTTTGGTACACATGCGCAAATATCTGCTCGCCGCAGTCGCAGCGGCAGCCCTGGCGACACCCGCCTATGCAAGGGACGGCAGTCCCTATGTCGGTCTTGAGGGCGGAATTCTCTTCCCCGAGACGAAGGACATCAATGGCAGCGTCTCGTTCGCAAACCCAAGCTATACGCAGATTGGTGCCGCTCCCATTGGACGCGAGCATTTCAAGAAGGGCTATGACCTCGATGTGCTCGGCGGCTTCGATCTCGGCATGTTCCGGATTGAAGGTGAGCTTGGCTACAAGAAGTCGAAGGTCAAGAACTTCAACCTGACGACACAATATGTCGAGGGTATCAACACGGCGGCAGGAACGCAGTTCAGCGGGAACGATCTCGGCTGGACCCGCAATGTCACTGTTTACGATGCGATGCTGAACGGCATGATCGACCTCGGCGACAGCTCGGGATGGAGCGGTTTTGCGGGCGGCGGTATCGGCTATGCGCACTTCAAGGAACTTGGCCAAAGCGACAGCCAAGGCGCATGGCAGGCATTCGCCGGCTTCCGTTTCCCCGTCAGCGATAATGTCGATGTCGGGCTGAAATATCGCTACTTCCGAAGCCTTGGCCGCCTCAAGTTCAATGATACGGCCGTCTTCAATGCAGTTGGCACCGGAACGTCCGGAGGCACGGCATTCATCAACACGAGCCAGCACTTCAGCTCGCACAGCCTGCTCTTGAGCCTTGTCTATAACTTCGCCGCAGCAGCGCCGCCGCCCCCACCGCCTCCGCCGCCGCCGCCACCGCCGCCGCCGCCACCCGCGACGCAGACGTGCCCGGATGGATCGGTAATTCCGGCAACGAGCACCTGCCCGGCGCCACCGCCGCCGCCGCCGCCGCCGCCGCCGCCAGCACAACGCGGCGAGCGCGGCGAATAGAATCACGCGTTCAAAAGGGGACTGGCCCGGAGGACACTTGTGTCGTCCGGGCCTTTTCTTTGAGTCTGATCGCTTGAAACGCTCGCGCGCCTTGCGCAAAGCTCATCCACTGGCTTGATCTCACAGCGCAATTCGTTATAGGCGCGCGCTCGCACCGGCTCGCCCGGTGCAACCGTCCGAGACAGCTGCCGCCTTCTCGCGCAAGCGAACGGCTTAATCTGCAGCCAAGACGGGGACAGGAATCAATTCGGATCGCCGCTCGTGCGCTCCGTCGTGCGTTGCTGATGCAGCGTGCCGATCATTGCCCCCAACGGACTTTGAGCGCTTGGGCCGATTTGCCCGGGCATATGTTGAAGCTCGCTCGAGGTCACGGTTTCGAGCGATAGTTTGGAGTTGGCATGGATCGATCGCAAAAGGCCGATCTGGTCGCCGAGCTGAAGCAGGTCTTCTCCGAGACCAGCGTTGTGGTTGTCACACGCAATCTCGGACTGACCGTGGCGCAATCCACGGACCTGCGCCTGCGTATGCGGGATGCCGGTGCCCAGTTCAAAGTTGCGAAGAACCGACTTGCCCTGATTGCACTCGAGGACACGCGGTACAAGCCGATCGGCGATTTCCTCAGGGGCCCGACCGCCCTTGCGACATCGCCCGATCCGGTGGCGGCGGCCAAAGTGGCTG
>DASRBJ010000030.1:0-6070 GCA_035653695.1 Sphingomicrobium sp. | reverse complement strand
CGCGGACCGAACCGTGACAGGCTATCGTTGCCGCAACATGGTCAAGCTTGTCGCGAAGCATGACCGGACCTCCAAGTTCGGCGATCTCGGCAGCAAGATCGGCAACGAGGTCAGCGGCGTTGGTGGTACCGAGCGCCGCAGGGACCGCCCTGACGAGGACTGAGGTTGGCCCGAACCGCTCGAGCTCAAGCCCCATTTCTCCAAGCTCGCTGGCAGCCGATTCGAGCCGATCACAGTCGGGCTCGTCGAGTTCGACGACTGCCGGAATGAGAAGTTCCTGCCGCGCGACGGCGCTTCCATCGCGCGCTGCGCGCATTCTTTCGAGAACAAGGCGCTCGTGCGCCGCATGCTGGTCGACAATGACGAGCCCATCTTCAGCTTCGGCAACAATGTATGTCGCGGCAACTTGGCCGCGAGCAACACCAAGGGGAAATTTGCCTGGCGGATCGATCGCGGCCTCGGCTCTCGCGGCAGGCGCAGCATCGAAGAGCCGAAGAGGCTCGTTGTGCTGAACGTGGGCCGGCGAGCTTCTAGCCCCGAAATCCTCGCCTCGGCCATTGTCCGATTGTCCGTGCGGAACGGAATAGGAGCTCGTGCTTGTCGTCCACATGGCGGGCGAAGCAGCCTGCTCGCGGGCGGCGCTCCGCTGGCTTTCCGCTTCAAGCGCATGGCGAAGGCCGCCGACGATTATTCCTCGTATTGCGGCAGGGTCCCGAAACCGCACCTCGGTCTTGGCGGGGTGGACGTTGACATCGACATCCTCGAGAGGAACGTCGAGGAACAAGGCGGCGATCGGGTGGCGGTCACGAGCGACGAGATCGCGATAGGCGGCGCGCAGCGCACCCACCAGGAGACGGTCCTTCACCGGCCGGGAATTCACGAAAAGATATTGCTGATCGGCGGCGCCCCGATTGAAGGTCGGAATACTAACGACTCCGGTAAGCCGAACCGCGTCGCGCACGAAGTCGATCCCGATTCCATGACGATCGAGTTCGTGGGTCAGAAGCTCAGCAACCCGGGTCGGAGGATCCGCGGGCTGGAGGCTGAGCACGCGTCGGCCGTCATGCTCGAGCGTGAAGGCGACGTCGCTGCGCGCCATTGCAAGGCGCTTCAGGCTGTCGAGGCAAGCGGCATATTCGGCCCGCGCTGAGCGCAGGAACTTGCGACGGGCAGGCACTTTTTCGAACAGCAGCTCGATGCGGATTCGTGTTCCTGGCGGAAGTGCAGCGGGTGCTTCTGCCAAGGGTTCACCGTGATCGATCGTGATTCGCCAACCATCATTACCGCGCACGCGACTCTCGAGGGTTAAACGCGAGACACTGGCGATCGACGGGAGCGCTTCGCCGCGAAATCCGAAGCTCCTGACGCATTCGATTTCGTCGGTCGGCAGTTTCGACGTTGCATGACGCTCGAGCGCGAGGTGCATCTCGTCCGGAGTCATGCCGCACCCATTGTCGGCAACTTCGATTAGTTCGAGGCCGCCGCCGCCGAGGCGCACGGCCACATTCGTTGCCCCCGCGTCGAGTGAATTTTCAACCAGTTCCTTGAGCGCGCTTGCTGGTCTCTCGACAACCTCGCCCGCGGCGATGCGATTGATAAGCGCCGGAGGCAGCCTTCTTATTGACATGTTAAGGGTCTTATCCCAATTCCCAAGTGTCGGCGAAGCACTGATTTTTCTCGAAAATTCAGACTGCATTCAACGGGTTGTGAAGAACTGAAAATTAAGCGGCAGGATCATTACTGCTGTTGGGCGAGCACAAGCGAGAGGGCGGGGATTAATGTTCTGGAATCGTTGGTTCAAATGGATGTCGCACGACATGGCGATCGATCTCGGAACCGCCAACACGCTTGTCTATGTCCGCGGCCGGGGGATCGTGCTCAATGAACCTTCGGTGGTCGCAATCGAGACCATCAACGGCGTGAAGAAGGTGAAAGCGGTCGGTGACGACGCCAAGCTCATGATGGGCAAGACACCGGACCAGATCGAGGCGATCCGTCCGCTTCGCGACGGCGTCATTGCCGACATCGACGTTGCCGAACAGATGATCAAGCACTTCATCCATAAGGTTCACGGCGGAAAAATGCGCGCATGGCGCTTCCCCGAGATCGTCATCTGCGTGCCGTCGGGTTCGACATCCGTCGAGCGGCGCGCGATTCGCGATGCGGCGTCCAATGCCGGCGCAAGCGCTGTTTACCTGATCGAGGAGCCCATGGCCGCCGCGATCGGTGCGGATATGCCCGTGACACAGCCGATCGGGTCGATGGTCGTCGACATTGGCGGCGGGACGACCGAAGTGGCTGTCCTGTCGCTGCGAGGTCTTGCCTACACGACCTCGGTGCGAGTCGGCGGCGACAAGATGGACGAAGCGATCAGTTCCTACGTTCGTCGCAATCACAACCTCCTGATTGGCGAAGCGACGGCGGAGCGGATCAAGAAGGAAGTTGGTATCGCAAAGCCACCCGTCGACGGTATCGGCAAGACGGTGCACATCAAGGGTCGCGACCTCGTCAATGGCGTGCCGAAGGAGATTTCGATTAATCAGGGGCAGATCGCTGAAGCCCTCTCAGAGCCGGTCGGAACGATCGTCGAGGGCGTCCGAATAGCACTCGAGAATACGGCACCTGAGCTCGCCGCCGACATTTGCGACCAGGGCATTGTTCTCACCGGTGGCGGCGCGCTGCTCCAAGGGCTGGACGAGGTTCTTCGCGACGAGACCGGCCTTCCCGTCACCGTCGCCGACGACCCGCTCACCTGCGTTGCGCTCGGCACTGGCCGTGCGCTCGAGGAAGAGCAGTTCCGCGGCGTGCTCCAGACCGCATAAAGCGGAGCTGAGCGGTGGCGACCGCGCGTCCCGGCTGGTCGCGTCGAGCCCAGTATGGGCTCTTTTTCAGCTTTCTCGCTGTAATTGCAGGGATCATCGTCGGTCTGGTGATGCTTGGGTTGTCGCTTGTGGCACCGAGCACATTCCAAACGGTGCGCGGTGCAGCACTTGACGTGACTGGACCCGTCGCCGGCGCGCTGCACGAAGTCATCGACACTGCCGAAGGAATAATCACTGGCGCCGACGATTACTGGGACGCTGCAACCCAGAATGCTGAGCTCAAGCGCGAGAACAAGGCAATGTTGCAGCGGATGGTTGAAGCCAAAGGCATCTTCCAGGAAAACCGCCAGCTCAAGGCAACCCTCCAGCTTCGCGAGCACGAGCGAGCGACCATTGCCACTGGCCGGATCGTTGGCTCGTCGTTCAACAGCCCGCGGCGTTTTGCGATCATTTCAGCGGGAACCAGCGACGGCGTGCGAATTGGCATGCCCGTGCGCTCGGCGGACGGTCTCGTTGGTCGGATCATCGATGCGGGAGCACTCGCGTCGCGCGTGCTCCTCGTGTCCGACCGCGCGAACATCGTGCCCGCTCGGCTTCTTCGCAATGGAATTCCGGTGATTGCCCAAGGACGCGGCGACGGCACTATCGATGTTCGTCCGCTTGAAGTCGGACGCAATCCATTCAAGCCGGGCGACATCATCATTACGTCCGGAACCGGTGGTCTATACCCCCCACTCGTTCCAGTCGGACGCGTCGTGAAGCTCGATGACGACGGCGCCGTTGCCTTGCCTCTTGCCGATCCCGCAAACACGAGTTTTGCGGTCGTCGAGCCACCGTTCGAGCCGGCCGCGATCGCCGCCGCAAATGCGCCCGCAGCTCCGCCGGGAAGGCGTTGATGGTTCGTGCCGCGCTCAGCCCGCCGCGAAGGATCGGACAGGGTCCGTCGCGCATGGCCGCATGGGTTCCCGCGGCGACGGTCGTTGCCGCTTCGCTGCTGGCGGCGCTGCCAATCGTCTCGACAACGGGCTGGTATCCGGATTTTGGCTATCTCGTTTTCATCAGCTGGAGACTTTTGAGAGCAGACCCATGGCCAGCGTGGTGGGCTGCTCCGCTTGGTTTCGTCAACGACCTGTTCACCGGTTATCCTGTAGGCTTTTCAATAGCTTTGTGGAGTGCGACCATGCTTGCCCTCGATCTGATCGACCGGCGCACGATGTGGCGCGATTACTGGGTCGAATGGATCTTGGCAGCAGTGCTTATCGCAATCGATGAATGGCTGCAGTGGCGCGTCGCCAGGGTGCTTGGAGGTGCGCCGCCACTTGTGCGCATGCTGCCTTCGATCGCGATCTCGATTTTTCTTTTCCCGGTGATTGCATGGATCGTCTCACGGACTGATGCGTGGAGGCTCGGCCGGTGAAGCACATGCGCATCACGACTGCGCACCAGTCGATCACTTTTTCTCGTCGAATGGTGCTTCTCGGCGGCGCCCAGGTTGCGGTGGGCGGTCTCCTGGTCGGTCGCATGGGGTGGCTCGCGATTGCGCAGAACGAGAAATACCAGCTTCTGTCCGAAAGCAATCGGGTTCAGCTCATTCCAGTTCCGCCGCGCCGGGGGTGGATCATCGACCGATACGGCAAGCCGATCGCCATCAACAAGGCGAGTTTTCGCGTCGACCTTATTCCGCAGCAGATCGTCAACGGGTCGCAGATAATCGAGAAGCTGCAGCAGCTGCTGTCGCTTCTTCCGGACGATGTAGAACGGATCACACGCGAACTCGCCGCTTCGCGTGGCTTCCAGCCAGTGTCAGTGGCTGACAATATTCCTTACGAACAATATGCCGCAATCACGGTGAGGCTGCCCGAGCTTCCGGGCGTTGCGGCCTCGCGCGGCTTTACCCGTTTCTACCCTGGTGGATCCACCGTCGGACAGCTGGTCGGTTATGTGGGCCCGGCGTCGACGACGGAATATGAGAAAGAGAACAAGAACCCGCTCCTGCTGATCCCGGGAGTTAAGATCGGGAAGTCAGGCCTTGAAAAGACGCTCGAGCCGGTGCTCCGCGGCGAGCCGGGAGGCCAGCGTGTTGAAGTCACCGCCAAGGGCAAGCTCGTTAAGGAACTCGATCCGAAACCGGATATCAGTGGCAAGACCGTCCAGCTAACCATCGACTCTGATCTTCACCAATATGCGGCTCGTCGGATCGGCGACCAATCATGTTGCATCGTGGTGCTCGACGTGACCAACGGCGACATCTTGGCGATGCCGTCGATGCCCTCATTTGATCCGAACGATTTTTCTGACGGGATCAGCAAGAACGAATACAAAATGCTGTCCCAGGACGACCATTTGCCGCTCGTCGACAAGGCGCTGGAGAGCCTCTACCCATCGGGATCGACGATCAAGCCGTCGATGGCGATGGCCCTCCTCAACGCCGGGATTGACCGAAAGCAGAAGGTCAATTGCACCGGCGCGTTTCAACTCGGAAATCACACTTTCCACTGCGACAAGCGTCATGGGCCGCTCGATATGGATGGCGCGGTAGTAAACAGTTGCGACGTTTACTTCTACACGATGTGCCTGCGCGTCGGTGCCGAGAAGCTCGCGCCAATGGTCCGCTCGATGGGATTCGGCGAGAAGTTCGACCTGCCGTTTGAAAACCAGCGCTATGGCACGATCCCCGACCCTGACTGGATCATGCGCAAATATCACCGCAAGTGGCAGGGATACGACACCGTCAACATGTCAATCGGGCAGGGCATGGTGCTGATCAATCCGCTCCAGCTCGCGACCATGGCGAGCCGGCTCGCGACCGGAAAGAGGGTGGTGCCACGCCTGCTGAAGAATAAGCCCGCCGTGCCACAGACGCAGCTCGCGGTCGATCAAGATCACCTCGATTTCATCCGCACGGCGATGGCCGGAGTGGTCGATCACGGCACCGCGGCGGCCGCCAAGTTTCCAATTCCGGGCATTCAAATGGCGGGCAAGACCGGCACCGCCCAGACTCACAATCTGAGTGCTTCGGAACGCGGCAACTATACGGCCGCGAATTGGAAACTTCGCGACCACTCGCTGTTCATGGGCTTCGTGCCATTCGACAACCCGCGGTACGCTGCGGGCGCCATTGTCGAACATGGTGGGTTCGGCGCGTCGGTCGCAGCGCCGCTGGTACGCGATACCTTGCTGTTCCTCTACGATCGGCAGAAGGCGCTGGCTGCGCTTCAGGCTTTCGAGCAGAGCCTCGGCGGTACGCT
>DASRBJ010000029.1:0-2088 GCA_035653695.1 Sphingomicrobium sp. | reverse complement strand
TGGTCGCGCGCTTGATCAGGATCGTCCAAAGCAGTGCTAGGCACATGCGTCATGATCAGGACGTTGGGCGAGCCTTTCACGTAACCGGTGCGCACCATGAACTTGTAATCGTCGATGAGGCCGCGCCGTTTGAGCACCTCGAATGCGCTGACCTGCGAGCTGCGCAGGCCGGTCAGGTAATCATCGACGTGATTCGGATCGACCTCGACGGCGTTAATCGTCCAGTAGCCCTTCTGCGGTGTGTAATCGACGTACGGCTCGGCAGCAACTGGAGCATACGCGCAGGCGATTGCGAGGGCGCCCGTGGCACCCAGAATCATGTTCTTCATGAAATACCCCCTCAAGCCGGTAATTCGGCGGCACCGACCAAAGCACGGGCCACGGAGTCGCGCCTAATGAAATGTAAACGCGCATCAGCTGACTGGGCGAAAATCTCGGCTAAGATAACCCCGTTCAGCCAGCTAAGGTGCTATCGCCAGGTTGGGTCGAAAACGGACTCTAGCGCCGGCTGAACGAAGGTCCGCTTACGGACACGCTAGAGCCGGTCGTCAATGAGCGAGAAGGGTGCTTTGCGGCCGTTCCGATTACATTCCATTCGACTTCGCTTCCGAACGGAGCATTGGTCTTTTTGTGAGTCGCGGCGTGCTTAGCTGCGCGACTGCCCCGACCGGCGCGCCGGCGGGGCTGTGAGTGGTGGGAGCGGCATGTTGCCGCTCCTTGATTGGAGACACTCACATGACCCAGACATCGGCAAAGACCATCGCACCCAAAACCGCCAAATCGAAGGAGCAAGCTGGCACTGTTCCGCCGGCACGCCCAACGAAGCGGCAGCGCAAGGTAGCAGGCCCGTCGAGCGGTTCACTACCTCGGCCGCAGACCGCGGCTGGTGCAAGCACTCCGAAGGTCGCACACCGTACCACCAAACAGGATCAAGTCGCTGCGCTGCTCCTGCGCGACGAGGGTGCGACGCTCGATCAGATGATCGCCGCAACGGGCTGGCTGCCGCACACGACACGGGCGGCGCTCACCGGCTTGCGCAAAAAGGGCTACGCCATCGATAGTGACAAAGTCGACGGAGTGCGCACCTATCGAGCGGTTGCACCCCAATGAGCTCTTCGGTCGAAGCTGAACTTGTTGCCCTGCCGAAACTCGGCAGGGCAAAGTTGCAGGAGCGATGGCGCGACCTGTTCAAGACCGCGCCACCGGTCTCTTACACGCCCGACCTGCTCGCGCGCGGCATCGCGTTCCGATTGCAGGAGAAAGCGCTAGGTGGTCTGGGTCCGGATGCGCGAAAGCTGCTTGGCCGTGAGGATCAAGCTACTCGCCGCAGGCAACTGTCGGCACGCGTGTCGCTTCGCCCCGGGAATCGCCTGGTCCGTCGCTGGCGCGGCCGAACTTATGTCGTGGAGGTGACCGACGCCGGGCTCGTTTATGACGGCGAGCGATTCGGATCACTATCGGTGATCGCGAGGCAGATCACCGGCGCCCGCTGGTCAGGACCCAAGTTTTTCGGGTTGGTACCATGACCAAGCTGCACTGCGCCATCTACACCCGCAAGTCGAGCGAGCAAGGGCTTGAGCAGGAATTCAACAGCCTCGATGCACAATATGAGGCGTGCAAGGCGTATCTCGCCAGCCAGCGCCACGAAGGCTGGACCTTGGCGCGCGAGCGGTACGATGACGGCGGCATCTCGGGCGGAACGATGGAACGGGCAGGCCTCAAGGCGCTGCTCGCCGACGTTGCGGCGGGCAAGGTCGATGTCATCGTCATCTACAAGATCGATCGCCTGACCCGAAGCCTCGCCGACTTTGCCCGCATCGTCGAACTGCTGGAGAAGCATGGCGCGAGCTTCGTCAGCGTTACCCAGTCGTTCAACACTAAGACGAGCATGGGCAGGCTGATGTTGCACGTGTTGCTGTCATTCGCGCAGTTCGAGCGAGAGGTCGGCGCCGAGCGGGTCCGCGACAAGATCGCCGCGTCGAAGGCCAAGGGAATGTGGATGGGCGGAACAGTGCCGCTCGGATATGATACGGTCGACGGCAAGCTCGTGATCAACGCCCAAGAGGCAGCCACGGTGCGAGCCATCTT
>DASRBJ010000028.1:0-3513 GCA_035653695.1 Sphingomicrobium sp. | reverse complement strand
GTTCGCAAGGCAATTGCTTTTCGATGAACGGACTGCCGGCACCGATGTTCACGCGCGGCTAGCCGGGAGTGCGGCGATGATGAGTTTCGGTGGTATCAATCCCGATCGACCTTATTTCGCTACGGAATCGCGATTTGCCGTCCGCGTTCGATCGTCCAGCTGATGCCGCTCGAAGTAAACGAAGCACGCACCGCCTTGCCGAGGCGGTTTTCCAGCGCGGAATCCCACGGCACGAGCGCGAACGCATGCTCGTTGGCGATCATTGCATAGGGAGAGCTCGCGAAATCGATGCGACGACGCACGATCCCGTCGATTTCGTCGCCCTCGTGCATCGGCACGAAGCAAAGGCCCGTCTCTATCTTCAAAGTAGCCGCTGTCCGAACGATTGACCGTCGCTCGAGGATCGACAGCATGTCACGCTGGTACGCGACTTGTTCGCCAACCTTGGTCGCGAGCCCCTGTTCGACGAGCCACGTGCGTCGCTGCGCCAGTGCATGACGGACTTCGCGTCCAAATCCAACATCGCGCGGGACCATAGATGGCGAGACAAGCTCATGATCGAGCCAAGTTGCTCCATCATAGCTACCAAGCAGGTCAAGCCGGAGCGGCGAGAGCAGTTTCACCCTGGTGCCTAGAGACCGACCCGGACGATCACGAAGTTCTCGTACATTGATGATTGCATCCTTTGGCAGCCCAAGCGGCAAGCTCTTGCCGATTTCGAGATAGTGGCTGCGCCCGTCGGTCGCATCGACAAGAAGGTAAGCTCGTCCGCTTGTCTCGTCCGATCCGCACACAAGGAGCCTTCCGGTAAGATCGATCTCTGATCCGGGAGCGTGGATGACCTGCTCGGCCGGTGAGCGCTGAAGTCCCTCGACGCACAATTTGCGCTGCATGAAGGTGGCGACTTCTCTGCGTTCCCGCATGGCACGGAGGCTGTCCTCGACGCCGTTTTTCAGTTGCCAGCGACTGCCGGGGAGAAGTTCGGCAAGACCAAGAGTACGCAACTTGTGCAATCGACCGGTGAGAGCGGAATACTCAGCCATTTCCTTGGTGACGACTTTGAGTGTACCATCGCCGTCGGCCAAGCTGATTAGCTTGCGATCAAGCGGCGTAACCTTTTCGGCATCGATCTCAAGCCGCAACTGGCGAGAAACGTCCGCCCCGACCGGTGGACCGAGGTCCAGCGAGACAATTCCCATAAGCCGGTTTCGCATGCCGTGGTTCATGTAGTCCGGCACGATCACCAGGTCCTCACCGCGATCGTCTTTACCGCGAAGTACGATATGCGTGTGGGGGTAAAGCGTGTCGGCATGATCAACCGCAATCCACTCGAGACGCGTTTCGAGATCGTCCTCGACACGCGACATGAAGCGCCTGGTCAGCGGCTTCAGGTCCTCGTATTCAGCGCCGTCCTCGCAACAGCTCGTAATGCGAAAGTAATGGCGGTCGCCCGCGCAGCGTTCGAGGAAACTCCGACCATTCGTTCGATCCTCGCTCGCGCCATAGACGATCCCGCGTTCGCCGGTGCGCGTGACGCCATCGCGTGCAATATAATGAAGGTGCGCAAGTGCATTCCGAAACGCGTTCCCGCGGAGGCGCACTACCTTCATCCCAACGTGCGCTCGGCGACAACAGAACGTGAAGTCTCGGCCTTCGAGTGAGAATGCCGCAACCGCGGCTCTTCCGCGGCCGAGGCCGATACCTTTGAAGCGAAACCCCGAGTGGTCGGTGCTGTTTGATCTCGGGCGACCACGGCACGCAACTGATGCTACTGCATGAAGGTATTTCTTCTCAGCGTGCGATTGCCTCGAACGCAGTCCGCCAAGCCACGGATCGAAGTCGTCGTCCATTGATAATGATCGCGGCCTCTCTTCGTTTTGTTAGACGACCGCGCTGCGCCTTGATCGTGGTCACGCATATTCTAGGCGGCGCTCACTCTCCCGACAGTACCTCCTCGACGAAAGTACTGACGTGCAATTGCGCGCGAGCAACCTCGCGCCATCAATTTGTTCTACTTTGGGCGAAGGACGATCTCAGACGGGTTGGTCCGATCAATGACGAGATTGAACAAGGCAGCAAGTCGGTCGGCAAGCAGATTTGTGTCGTCGACCCGGAACTTGCCTGAGACTCGCAGCTCGCCTGATTTCACGTCTGCAATGCGAATGGGTGTCGCGGCCCCCGCATTTGCGATGTCGACCAGGTCTGCCAGCGAGATTGACTGATATTCTCGTGCGCCCTTCTCGTCTTGCAGAGACGCGGCAGTGACCGACGACCTCTGCGGGAGCGGCGACGCAACATCGGACGGTACACCCTCGAAACTCAGTGTTTCGCCTGCCCGTAATCGTCGGCTTTGGGTCGCCCGACGACCGTTTGCGACAATCTGCGGCGTGGCCACGTCGATCACGCCCTGAATCAGCTTCACCGTGACGCGGTGATTGTTCGTCACTCCTACGTCGAAAATGGTGCCATGCGCGACGACATAGCCGCCACCCGCGTAGACAATGAACGGCCGATGCTCATGCGCGACGTAGAAGCGCGCGGTACCTCGTTGGAGCGACAATTTGCGCTCAGCCTTGCCAAATTGAACCGCGAGCATCGATCCCGTGTCGAGCCGCACCATTGAATTATCCGAGAGCCGGAGAACTTGACGGTCGTTCACGGCAGCGACGTCGACGGACGCCGCACCGCTCACACCGTTTGCAGTGATGTTCGATCGATTTCGGGAAATGGAGCTTTCATGAAGAACGAACAGGCTTGAGGCGACAACGACCAGCGATGCTGCTGCCAACGCACCAAACAGCAGTCCGCTCGGTCGCCCTTTTTGAGTCGCACCAGAAACCTCTTCGAGTTCGTCATCATCCGCAAGAAGCTTTCCCATTGCGAAAACTTCTGCAGCCCTGTTGTAAGCAGCGCGGTGGAGCGCCCCACGCGCCAGCCATCGTTCGAATTCTGCACGGCTCGCTTCCGCTTCAGGACCTCGCATGCGCGCGAACCACGCGGCCGCTTCCTCGAGCGGCCCTTCCTTCCCCCGCGCGTTCCTTTCGCTCATTCGATATCGAGCCCCCTGCTCACCCGGACTATCGCTTCGGCGATGTGCCACTCGACCGTGCGAACGCTAATACCCAGCCGCTCGGCGATCTCATTGTAGCTTAGACCTTCGAGCCGATGCATCACGAAAACCTGGCGCATGCGCGGCGGAAGCGAGGCAATCAATTGCCGGTAGCGATCGCGCATTTGCTCATATTCGATTGTTTGGCCCTGGTCTGGCGGAACTGTGCAATCACGCGCACAGTCGATCGCGACATGCGCCGGCTGGACCGAATGCCGGCGCGAGCGGTCAACCAGGAGATTGCGTAAGATCCGGTTGAGGAATGCGCCGGGCTCACGAACACGGTCGAGCGGCCGCGCTCCAAGGAGCCGCGTGAACGCTTCGTGCAAGACCTCGTTCGCTTCCTCGGTCGAGCCGAGGCGTGCGCGCAGTCGTTTTCGGAGCGTCGCCGAATGCTCGCGATA
>DASRBJ010000027.1:0-10236 GCA_035653695.1 Sphingomicrobium sp. | reverse complement strand
GCGCGGAAAATCGGACTCCCATTGCCGGCTAGCACGCTCGCCATGTCCTCCTTCAAGGTCGCCGGATCCGGCATTCCCGTGTAATAACGCCAAGCGGTAAAGTCGTCCTTAGTGATCGTCGCCAGCAGGTAGCCTTCTACTTGCGCGGACCTTCCTTGCCGCTGGTTCTCGATCGCCTTCATCAAATCGACGACCGGGAGTACCAGCGCGACAGGGGCGCCCTCTTTTGCGGCGACGGCTTTTCTCTGGCGCCCGCCGTTATCCTCGCCCCACAACTCGTAGGTCACGTTACCAGCGATGAACGGACCAAGGTTGCAACCCGTCTTCATCGCGGCAGTGCGATAATCAACATGCATCATCTTTGGCAGTATGGTCATGGAGACGATGAGATCGACGTCGCTCTTGACCGCCGGGTTCAGCGACCGGACGCCGGCATCGTGATCCGATGAGACGGAGCACTCCGCTTGCGCGATGCCGGAGACACCCAGTAACGCTGAAAAGATGATCGTTCGGAACGGCCCGCGCATGCTTGTCCTTTCGCGCTTGAGAGACGCTCACCTATTCATTGCCAGTCGTCAACCAATCGATTCCGCGCGTCACGCGTGAAGCAACGCGGACGCCCTCCAAAGCGAGCGAATACAATCGTGCGCCAACGCCTATGGAGTGGCATTGGCGTTTGGCGCTGCGCTTGCGCATATTGAGGATGCTGCGCATGACGAGGCGCAGCTCATATGAAACTTCCCGACGAGTCCAGGCCTTCATTCCGACTGAAGGCGATCCCGTTGCTGGTGACGGTTCTGCTCGCGTTTGGCGTGCCCATTCTCGCCGCGAAAGCCGCTGCACTTTGTAGCACGGTCTGGCACACGCCATCGCCACACGGCCCAACGCTGCCGTGGCTCTACATGCAGCACGGTTTTCAACTGCTGCTGGCGCTCATCGTCATCTTCATCATGAAGCGTTTTCTCGACGTGGACTTTGGCCTGCATCTCCCGCGGGGCAAGACATATCTTTGGCCAGCGATTGCTTGGGGCGCAGCGTTCGGCATTTTGATGACGCTCGTCGATTATGCTCCGGAACTGCTTGCGGCAGCCAAGCCGAAGATTGGCTATCCGCTAACGTCACCGAATGTTGCCGGCTGGCTGTTCTTCGAGGGCGCCTATGTGGGACCCACTGAGGAAATTCCATTTCGCAGCCTCCTGGTCACTTATCTCGCAGCAACCATGCCCGGTCGATTGCGCCTTGGCCGGTTCGAGATGAACTGGGCCGGCGTCTTCGTGGCGCTAATCTTCGCGCTCCTGCACGCGACGAACTTTGACGTACGTGCGTGGCCGCTGGCGCTCGGGCAGCAGATCTACGCTTTCGCTTTGGGGGTGCTCTATGCCTATTGGCTGGAGAAGTCGGGAAGCGTCTTGGCACCGATGGTCGGGCATAATGCAAGTGACGTAGTCGAGTATTTGATCTTGTTCACGTGGGTTGGCCTGCTCTGACCAGATTGGCCCCACGTCGGTCGGCCTGACACGACTTACGCGATCCGCCCCGGGTCGACCCACGTCATTTATCGCGCGCTTGAATCGCTCTTTCAATCCAATCACTCGTCATTCGAGCTTCGTCGAGGAGCCAATCGCGGAAGAGTGCAAAAGGGCGTCGCGAAAGGTCCGAGCGGAATTCTGCAACGAAACCGAACCGGGTTCGTGAGCCCGTTGCAATCGGGTAGGGAAGCTTGATCCTGCCCGCGTCAACGCGCTCGGCGATCAAGGCAAGCCCGCAAAGGCTGATGCCGGCATTTGCTTCAACAGCGTCGAGAAGCGCCCCGATCAGCTGGAACCGAATGCCGCGTTCTGGAGCTGTCCGCTCAATGCCGTTGCGCCTGAACCACTCGGGCCAGGACAGGCCTACGGGATCGTTGCGGTAGAAGTCGAGGTGCAGCAGAGGAAAGCCTTCGAGGCGCGTACGTGCTGGCAATGATGCGGTCCGTTCGAAGTTCACCGGCGAGCTAATCGGAACCACAAAATCGCGGAAGAGTGTCAGATGTTTGTCGCCCTCGGGAATCGCGCGGAAACTGATCTCGCAATCCACTTTGCCAAAGCGCGCTGGCGCGGTGCCTTCGCCATTGATCGAGAACAGGATGTTCGGATGCAGCATGCGAAAAGCTTCGAGACGTGGGCGCAGCCAAAGCTCGGCGAAATCGGAAATGGCGGCGATATGGATTTCGTGCGCGCGCTGCAGGTCGAGCTCGGCTGCCGCCGCTTCAAGGTCGGCGAACGCGCTCTTGAGCCGGGGCATCGCCAACCGGAGCTCGGGTGAAGCGCGGATCCCTGTCCGGCCTCGCTCGAGCAAGTTTACGCCGAGGTAGGCCTCCAAGGTCTTTACCCGCTGGCCAACCGCGGCAGGCGTGATTCCAAGCAATTCCGCGGCACGCTTCAGCGAGCCCACGCGAATTGCCATTTCAAGCGCCTGGAGGGACTTCAGGTGAGCTGGAGCGACCACGTCCCATAGTAAGGAAAATCTTTAGTCAGCACCAGAACGTTTAGTTTGCCTATCGCTCTCGCCAGGACGACAATAGCGACGTTCGAACAACACAAGTGGAGCTGGCGTCATGAGCCAACTCAAGCGCTATCTGGTCGAGCGCGAGATCCCCGGCATCGGCGGGATGTCGATCGTCGAATTGTGCGGGGCTGCACGCGCTTCGAACCAGGCATTGGAGAAACTCTCTCCAAAGATACAGTGGCAACATAGTTACGTCGCCGGCGACAGGACTTTCTGCATTTACCTCGCTGACGGCGAAGAGACGATCCGAACCCATGGCGAGATGAGTGGGATACCAGTGACCCGGATTACCGAGGTGCCCCAGATCATCGACCCAACAACGGCAAACAACTGATCGGCGAAAGGCTGCTCGCGGGTGCGCGACGGCGCGCCAATGAATCTGCCAGGAGTATGATCATGACGACAGCACCTTCTTATGAAGCCTTGCTCGAGACTTCGAAGCGCGTGAACTGGCGCCTCGAGGACGTCATCGGCGGTGACAGGCACTTTGATTTTTCACGTCCGTTTCTGCCGGAAAGCTTTGCGCGGACGAGCGCCGTTACATTTCTGACGCCCGATGAGCAGCTCAAACTCAACCAGATTCGCGCGTTCGGCTACGTGTCGATGTTCGAGCTCGTCGAGCGCTGCATCCTGCCCTATCTCGATGCACAGATTCCGTCCGATCCGGGACAGGATTCCTGTCGCTCTGCAGCGCTCACGCAATTTGCGCGTGAGGAGCACAAGCACATCGAGCTTTTCGTCCGGTTTCGCGACGAGTTCGCGGCCTGCTTTGGCCACCAATGTGGTTTCATTGGCCCTGCTGAAGAAATTGGCGCCGCGATTCGCAACCACAGCGACCTTGCCCTCGCCATCTTTACGCTTGCAATCGAATGGGGGACGCAGCGTCACTATGTTGACAGCATTCGTGACAATGAAGCGCTAGACCCTCAGTTCAAAAGCCTGTTCAAACATCATTGGCTCGAGGAATCCCAGCATGTGAAGCTCGATGCGCTGGTGTTCCGAGAGCTCACGATGAGCGCCCCCGCTGAGCAAGTTGAAAATGCCGTCGATGAGTTCCTCGAGATTGGCGCGTTCGTCGATGGAGGACTCAAGCAGCAAGCGGAGCTTGATCGGCAATCGCTCGAAGCGGTCATTGGCCGGCAACTGCCCGCGCAACAGGCTTTGCAGCTCGTCGAGCAGCAGCATCAGGCGATGCGATGGACATTCATCGGCTCGGCGCTGGTCAACAAAGGTTTTCTCGAAGCGCTCGAAAACGTTAGCCCGGCTGCTCGGGCGAAGATCGATGCAATTGCATCCGTGTTCTGCTGACGAGAGAAATGGCGGTTCGAAAGCACTGCTCCGCGGATCGCGATGGCCGGCCCCTCCGAAGTCTCGAGTCAGCTTACGAGATTGGCGTCTCTGAAAAGCCGCCAGCGGCCATCTTGCCCTTTGCGAAAGATGGTCAGGGTTTCGCCGGACCGGTAGACCGGTGCGTTTTCCGGATGAGTGATCGTGAGCTCGATATGATTGCGGACCCAGGCGCGATCGCCAATGACTTCCATCTCTTCGATCGATGCTTGCCCGTCGATCGAAATGTGCTTGAGTGCCTCAGAAGCGTCGAGAAACTCTCGTTTGCCGAACGGTTCACGTCCCATCGTCAGGAACAGCGCATCGTCGCACATGAGATTTAAGACGCTTGCAGTGTCGCCCGCCTTGCTCGCGGCCATCCACTGATCCACCACGGCTCGGATCGCCCGTTCATCGTCGCTCATTTCGCTGCAAATAGCTGGATTTGGGGCGATTTTCCAACAGTCGCGGGACGCGCTGTTGGGACTCTTCATAGGCGCTTCTACCGGCGCTCGCTCTTTGTTCTTGCGCGGTCGCTTCAAGCCCGGGCGATTACGAGGCGCACTCGCTTAGCGGAAGTGCGAGAGGCGGAATCCGCCGTAAATTCCGCGGCCTTCCGTTCGATAGCCAATCACGTCCTCGTAATGCTGATTAAGGAGATTGGAGCCGCGCACGAAAAGCTCGATTCCTGGCCGGATGGCGTAGGCGAGGCGTGCGCTCGCAAGCCAATAGGAGCCAAGCTGAACGTCTTTAGATGGAAACAGGTCGAAGTCCGTATCGCGGTGGGCTCCAACATAGGCGAGGGACGCGCCATAGGTCAGGCGATTGCTGGATCCATCGAGCGCAATGCTGCCGCTATGCTTGGGTCGCCGGATTTCCTCCACTTGCTCGCCAAGGTCATTGGGCTGCGTTGCATGGAGGTAGGCATAATTGGCGCTTAGTCTCAGCTTTTCGGCAAGGTGCCAGCCGGCTTCCAGCTCGACGCCGGAGCGATAACTGGTGCCGGGCGCATTAATCGAGCTCGTGAAGTCCGAATTGTTGACGATCTCATCATGAAGTCGCTGGCGATAGCCGGTGACTGCCGCATCAAACCGGCCCTTGGCGTACCGGACCGAAACTTCGTAGCCGCGCGAAGTTTCTGGCCTGAGATTGCGATTGCCGATGAACGTTCCGGGAAAGAAGCCGTACATCTCGATAAACGTCGGCGGAGCAATGCCCTCGCCATAGGACCCCGCGACCGAAAAACCGCCGCCGAGATGTCCAAGAAGTGACGCCCGAAGCGTCGTTGCTCCCTTGAACTCGTTGAAGAAATCGTGGCGGACCGCAACGTCCGCAACGATCGTACCGGCCTCAGCCTTCCATTCGCCGGTGATCGCCTGGTTGACGCGGCGCTTGTTGGCGTCGCTGAGACCGCCATAGACCGTGTCGCTCGATTTGAAATTCTCGTTTTGATAATCGGCGGCGGCAACAAGCTGGTTTTTAATCGCTCCAGCGATGAATGCATATTGGAGCTGGCCCGAGATCGTCTTCCGCACCCCGCTGGTGCGGTTCGTCTCGTCGCCGTCGAACAGGAAATGGTTGCGCGCGTCGAACAAGGATGCCGACACGGAGCCGGAAAGCCCGTCGTCGCTTGACCCAAAGGCGCTCCAAAACCGACCTGCCGACATGCCGAACCTGGTTGATAATTTCTGCGTCGGTGCGAACGTGAATGGGTCCGTCCCATCATATTGGGAATAGCCGTTGAGCGAGAAGCCGTTGATTCCAATCCGAACATCCGGTGCGATCGTCCAGGAGGCGAGCGCACGACCGGAAAGATTATGGTAGCCGTCGCGATCGCCCCCGGTACCGGATTCATCGATACCAGTGGCGCGCTGCCACCCGAGTGCGCCGGCGACCTGCATGTTGCCGGAGATGAGCGACCCCGCAGCCGAGCCGCGCAGGAAACCATAGGAACCCCCTTCCGCAGCGGCGCCATAGCCTGAACGATCCGCCGTTCCGGCGATGTTGATGACACCGCCGATCGCTTGCGACCCCCAGAGCGCCGACTGCGGACCGCGCACCACTTCGATCCGTGAGGCGATGTCCGCGTTGAGCAGCTCGAAGCGCGGCTGGTCGCTTCCGGAAAGGTCATTGGCTTCGATGCCATCGATGAACAGCAAGGTGTGGTTAGCTTCCGAGCCACGAATACGAACTTGCGTGACCGAACCCGCGGGGCCGCTCGACGAAACCGCCGCCGACGGAATTTCACGCAGGAAGTCGTAGACCAGGGGATCGCCCTGGCGCGTAATTGCCTCGTCGTCGATGACCGTGACGCTCGCAGCGCTGTCCTTGGCTTTCTCCGGAGCCCGGGATGCAGTCACGACTATGGTGTTCGATTGATCGGCGGGTGCCACCACGACATCGGCAGCGGCAAGCAGGAATGAAGCAATCATGATTGGCCTCCAGAAAAACGACACGAAACTGTCGTCTCGGAGGTACCGGGATCATTACAGCCCGGTGCCACGCAGTCCACGGCTGGTCCCGACCGGGTGCGGACGACGGACAAAGGCAGGTTCCTGACTAAGACCAGGCATGAACCTGGTCATTCACAGTTGCGGGCACAGTGCCGGATGTTCGCCGGCTTCCCTTTTAACCGCCCCCGCCAGACTTCCCGTCCGTGGGCGGCACCGATGTCAAGCCGGACCGCTAGCCGAACAAGACACACTGTCAAGCTCATCGCGTAAGCGAAGACAATTGGGCTGCATGCGGGTCGCGTTGTTGAGCTTGGTGCGGGCGTGGCAAGCCACGCATTCGCCCTGCGACCGTCTTCTCGCGCGCAGCAGCGCGACTTTTGCGCCGGTTCCAATGAGGTTATGAATGTACGGGCGTTGATGGGGGCATCGATGAACCAGTTCGCGCGCCTTTTCGCTTCCGTGACCTTGCTCGCGGTACTTTCGTCGCCACCCGCGCGCGCTCAGGGCGCGCCCAAATCCGCTGCGCTCGAGCTTGCGAAGGAGGCGGAGCGGCTGAGGCCGGGTCAGTGGGTGTGGAAGCCCGAGATTGCGCCCAAGGGGCCGATCCTCGTCTATGTTGACCTCGGACGGCAGCTTGCGACGGTCTATCGAAACGGCATTCGGATCGGCGTATCGACGATATCAAGCGGCCGCCCCGGGTATGAAACGCCGACGGGCGTTTTTACGATTCTCGAAAAGAACAAGGAGCACATCAGCCGCAAGTACAATGACGCGCCGATGCCCTACCAGGAACGGCTGACGTGGGGCGGCGTCGCGCTCCATGCGGGTGGCTTGCCGGGTTATCCTGAAAGCCACGGATGCGTGCATTTGCCGCTCGCCTTTTCGAAGCTGCTTTATGGCTCCATGCCGCTTGGCGGGACGGTTATCATCGCTGGCGGCCATGAAGATCCCGTCAAGCGGCCTCCCGCGGGCGTGCTCGCTCCAGCAATTGCCGGGGCGACAACGGTTCGTGCGGCATCGCTCGATTCCGACGCAAACTTTACGTGGAACCCGGCGGCAGCGCTGAGCGGCCCCGTCTCTATTATCGTTTCGACCGGCGACCAGCAGGTGGTGGTGCTCCGCAACGGCGTGGAGATCGGCCGCGCGCATGCTGACGTCCAGCAACAAACCAGTGAGCCCCAGGTGATGACCTTGGCCGCCGGCAAGGACAAGCAGTGGATTGAAGTCGGGGTGAGCGAACTTACCGCGCAGCACGCGGAAGTCATCTCGACCGAGCGCGTCGAACAGATGCACCTCCCGGCCGAATTCGTGAAAGACATGCGTTCAGCAATCACGCCCGGCACCACTGTTCTCGTCACGCAAGCGAGCGTGACGGGCGCGTCGACGGGAGTTCAGACGACGGTACTCGATTCCGACCCACCCGCGAAGTGACCCACGATCACAAGCGCGCTGCCGGCAGAAGCCGGAACCATTCCGGGGGGAGCTGAGCACGGACAACGGACGGGAATTGATTGCCCGCTGCTTGGTCAACCCGCTTTCCGCCGGACGTGCAGCGAGACGCAATAGCCGAGCGTGACGACGATGCTTGTGAGTATGACTGCCATGCCGGCACTAAGTGCAATGGGAACGGGCGCGAATGCCCATAGTATCGCGTAGGTGAAACCGCTGAGGATCATCGACCATGCGGAAACCTTCTGCACCCTTCGCACGCACTCGCTGGGCGCGAAGGTCTTCGGGATTCTGTTTCCGTACCAAACCATCCAAATGCCGAAGATGCCCGTTGTGAGCCTCGTCGCGGTCACGTGATCGACGTAACCCATCCTCTGAGCGGCTACAGCGGCGGCGGCTAATCCGAGCATGATGCCAGCCCATGCAAGAGCTTCAGTTAAACCCTTTTTCATGATGCAGTCTCCTTGCTCGGGGTGGGAATGTCAGCACCGGCGTTCAATGAATCGATGAACCCAAGCAGGGCTTCTTCGAGCACGGAAAGTTTCAGGTGGTAGATGACCGATTTGCCTGACTTCCTCGAATGAACGAGGTCCGCCTCTTTCAGAACGGCAAAGTGGGCTGACATGGTCGCTTTTGAAACGTCAAACTTCTCACTGATTTCGCCAGCGCTCATTGGTCGTTTGCGCAGGAGCTGAAGCACTCGGCGGCGCGTTGGATCGGAAAGTGCCTTGAAGACCTGAGTCACGATATGACATTTAGCTAAATGTCTAAATGAATCAATCCATCGCGGCACATTTGTGCGATTGGCCACGATTCATCCCGAGCCGCGCAAGCTCATCTGGAAGCGCCTGCGCTTTTGTGATTACGTCCTCGTGCATCGACGAAAACGGAGCGTGCACCATCGCGCTTATCTGGGCGCCAACCGAGAACTTACAGGCGCTCTCGGATCGCGAGGAACTCAATTCCAGGACATTCCTCGACAAATCGGCCGAATTCCCAATCGTTGCGCATCATCAATACGGGTGCGCCGTCCTGGTCCTCGGCCATGTTTGCGCGGTTGGTTTCGATCATCCTCTTGAGTCGAAGCGGATCGTCCGAACTAAGCCAGCGTGCGACCGCCCACGGCGATTCCTCGAAGCCGAGCTTGACGCCATATTCCTGTTCCATCCGCGTCGCCAACACGTCGAGCTGCAGTTCGCCGACGACGCCGATGATCCATTGCGATCCGATCGCGGGCTTGAACAGTCGGATTACTCCCTCTTCAGCGAGATCGCTAAGTCCTCGGCGCATCTGCTTAACCTTCAATGGATCGTCGAGGCGGACTCGCCGCAAGATCTCCGGCGCGAAATCGGGAAGGCCAGTAAAGGCAAGTTCGCCCTTTTCAGTGAGCGTATCGCCGACCCGGAGCGTTCCGTGATTAGGAATCCCGACGATGTCGCCAGGAAGCGCGACTTCGGCGAGTTCCCGGTCAGCCGCGAAGAAAGTGATCGGGTTGTGGATGGCGATTGACTTGCCCAGCCTCGGGTTGGCGAGCTTCATTCCCCGCTTTAGAGCTCCTGAGCAGACGCGCAGGAAGGCGATCCGATCGCGGTGGTTCGGATCCATGTTCGCCTGGACCTTGAACACGAAGCCGGTCACACGTGCCTCCCGCGGATCGACGGGCGAAGGAAGCGCTGGCTGTGGCTGTGGTGCCGGCGCGTAGCGCGCCAGTCCCATGAGTAGCTGTCTGACGCCAACCAGCTTCAGTGCACTTCCAAAATAGACTGGCGTCAGATCGCCGGAATCAAACTTTGCACGATCGAACTGCGGGTATGCCTCGCTTGCCAGTCCGCCTTCTTCGCGAAGGACATCGGCCGCCTGCGCCGGAATCAACGTGTCGATCAACGGGTCGTCGAGACCAGTGCATGGCAGCAAGGACCCGATCGAAAGCCCATCTTTCTTGTCGACGGTGACGAGGCTGTTCGCGCCAAAATCATAAAGCCCGTGGAAAAGGCCGCCGAGACCGATCGGCCAATTTTGTGGGCTCACGTCGAGTTGCAGAACCTCGGCGATTTGGTCGAGCAATTCGAAAGGGCTTCGACCCTCGCGGTCGACCTTGTTGATGAACGTGATGATCGGGATGTTGCGAAGTCGGCAAACCTCGAAGAGCTTGCGCGTCTGCGCTTCGATGCCCTTGGCCGCGTCGATCACCATGATGGCGCTGTCAACGGCGGTCAGGGTCCGGTAGGTATCCTCTGAGAAATCCTGGTGCCCCGGCGTGTCGAGCAAATTGAACAGGATATTCTCGTGCCGGAAGGTCATCACCGAGCTCGTGACCGAGATGCCTCGTTGCTGTTCGATTGCCATCCAGTCCGAGCGGGCACGGCGGCGATCACCACGCGCGCGTACCTCGCCCGCCTCGTGGATTGCGCCAGCCGAATAAAGCAGCTTCTCGGTGAGGGTCGTCTTGCCCGCGTCAGGG